>JBCCJR010000394.1:0-5186 GCA_039045805.1 Cyanobacteria bacterium P01_C01_bin.118 | reverse complement strand
TTTCTTGATGGCACCTCCTGTGATGGCAGCTGATGCAGGCGCAGGCGCTCAAGTATTTTCCGCTAACTGTGCAGCTTGCCATATTGGCGGCGGCAACGCAGTTAACCCCGCTAAGACACTCAAACAAGATGACCTAGTAGCGAATGGTAAGGACACGTCCATAGCCATCATTACCCAGGTAACCAGCGGTAATGGCGGAATGCCTGCGTTTGGTGGTCGTCTCAACCCCGAGCAAATTGAGAACGTTGCGGCCTATGTGCTTGAGCAATCTGGCAACGGCTGGTCATAGCCATTGCTTGCGAAAGTAAGGAACTGAATTTTAGCTTCAGTCTTGACCTAAGCTCTAAAATTTGAACCGATAAAGCCTGTTTTCAGGGGTATTCCCCCTCTGGAAGCAGGTTTTTATATTGGGTAACGTAGATATGAAGGTTAAAAAAAATATCAAGAAGTCTAATGGCAGTATCGTATCTGTGTAACAAATAATACTTGGTTAACAGAGTACTGATCGTGGATAATACCTGACCGATGAGTAGGTTGCGTAACTAATGGGCACAATGCATGAGCGCTGGGGCAAATTGCGTAACCAATGGACACATTAAGGGGCTAGATAATGCTTGCTTTAATCGTGAAGATAGTCTTTTTCCCTGCGATCGCAGGTGCTGATACCCAGTGGGTTCCCTGGTGAGGTCACCTCTGCTGACAGCACTCTCCAACCGTTGGGCCGCCATAGCCTTCGCCTTGAGTTTGGGGGGATGTCAAGTAGCAGCACAGCTACCACCGGCATCTGTGGGAGGACAGCTAACCACTACCCGCTCGGTGATCGTACAGCTGTTTGAATGGAGCTGGCCCGATGTAGCCCAGGAATGCGAAGCATGGCTAGGGCCCAATGGATATGGAGCAGTACAGATTTCGCCACCCCATGAACACCTCCCTTTTGAGCAAGGACCCACATCATTTTCCTGGCAGCAGCGCTATCAAACGATTAGTTACAAGCTTTCAAGTCGTAGCGGCAATCGAGAACAGCTAGCCGAACTGATTAGTCGCTGTCATCAAGCAGGGGTAAAGGTCTATGTGGACATGGTGGTCAATCCGATGGCCGAAGATGACAAAGCTACAGATGATAGCCCAGTCAAAATATCTGAAGTCCTTGTAGACAGCAGTAAAACACAGGCTGAGATCGCAACAGCCATGAATGAGCTATTGGCCATGGGTGCGGCTGGTTTCAGGCTTGAAACTAGCCAACCAATTCCCCCTGAGCACATTGCCGCTATTTTGCGGCAGTTACATCCCCTGAGTCCAAAGTTTCATCCCAATGGCGGTCGTCCATTGATTTATCAAGATATTGGTCCCACAGCCGTCAGCCAGGCCCATGACTACTTTGGCAATGGCTCCATTAGCGAGGTTCGATATGGTCGTAACTTAGGGGAACAGGTTCGCCATGGCCAGCTCAAAAACTTAGTTTTATTTGGCGAGGCCTGGGGACTGGTCCCTAGCCATAAGGCCATTGTCTTTACGGACAACCATCGAACTCAACGTAGTCGAGATCGCAACATCGTCACCTTCAAAGCACCAGCTGATAATGGAGCTAGCTATCGCCTGGCCAATATATTTATGCTGGCCTGGCCCTACGGCACCCCAAAGGTCATGTCCAGCTATAACTGGTCCCAAGCTCCAGGCCCCTGGGTAGCCAATCAAACCAATGAAAATGGCCAAACATTGTCCATTGCCTGTGGAGATAGTTGGGTCTGTGAACATCGTTGGCCCGCCATTGCCAATATGGTGCAGTTTCGCAATGTCACCCAGACAGAGCCCAGCGTTGACCATTGGTGGGATAACGGCAATAGCCAAATCGCATTTGCCCGCGGAGATCGCGGCTTTGTCGTGATTAATAATGAACCTACTGAGCTGCGAAAAACCCTAATGACGGGTTTGCCAGCGGGACAATACTGCAACGTCCTGGCCACAAGCACCGAGGTGTCTAACCAGGCAGCATCCCAAGACTGCTCTACCATCACCGTCAACCCCGATGGTACCGCTGAGTTTAAAGTGTCTCCTAAACAGGCAGTAGCCCTTCACATTGGGGCTCGTCCTTAGATAATCCCGCAGTGCGAAAAGCCTAGAAAACCCGACAGCGCAATCGACCACCGTTGTTATAAAGCAGAGAAAACCCGACAGCGCCGCTCGGCCACCGTTGTTATAAAGCAGAGAAAACCCGACAGCGGGGGTACGGTTTTCAATCAGTTTTTTTCTTCAGCGACGTTGATAGGCTAATTCTGTAGCATCTGTCAGATTAGTCAGCATCGGGCAATCGCCCAAGGGTAAGGCTAACTGACATCGCCATCGACCTCGATGGCGTTGAGGACGTATCTGTAAGGAGTTTCCACCCATGCCCGTTAACAAAGACCCACGCCCACCGCGTTCTCGACAAATTAGTAACCTACTTTTTTTACTGGGGGCGCTGCTGCTGACTGCCAACATCTTTCTACCAATTCAGCGAACGCCACGAACTCCTTACAGCATGTTTATCCATCAGGTGCAGGAGCATGATGTCATTAAGGCCTCCGTCGGTCAAAATGAAATTCGCTATCAAATAAAAAATGAACTTGGGGAGCCCGGAACCGTTTATTCCACTACCCCGATTTTTGATCTGAAACTGCCAGATCTTCTAGAGGCAAACGGTGTAGAATTTGCCGCTACACCACCGTCCCAAAATCAATGGATTGGTAGCTTATTAAGCTGGGTGATTCCACCGTTAATCTTTATCGCCATTTGGCGGTTTTTCTTGGGCAGAGGTGGGGGTCCCCAAGGGGCGCTATCTATTGGTAAAAGCAAGGCAAAAGTCTACGTAGAGGATGAGGCCACTAAAATTACCTTTGCAGATGTGGCAGGGGTGGAAGAAGCCAAAACTGAACTGGTAGAAATCGTTGATTTTTTGAAAACCCCCAAACGCTTTACTGACATCGGAGCCAAAATTCCTAAAGGGGTGCTGTTAGTTGGCCCTCCAGGCACAGGAAAAACTCTGTTGGCCAAGGCCGTAGCTGGAGAGGCAGGGGTTCCCTTCTTTAGCATTTCAGGATCTGAGTTTATTGAGCTGTTTGTGGGTGTGGGGTCTTCACGGGTGCGCGACCTGTTTGAACAAGCCAAAAAGCAGGCTCCCTGTATCGTTTTTATCGATGAGCTAGATGCCATTGGTAAATCCCGTGCCTCTGGTGGGTTCTACGGCGGTAACGATGAGCGAGAGCAAACCCTAAACCAGCTGCTCACAGAAATGGATGGCTTTAGCGCTGGTGACAATACAATTATTGTGCTGGCAGCAACGAATCGCCCTGAGACTCTGGACCAAGCGCTGCTGCGTCCGGGACGATTTGATCGTCAGGTGCTAGTGGATCGCCCCGATCTCAAAGGTCGCGAAGCTATTTTGCAGATCCATGCCCAGGAAGTAAAGCTGGGGGATGATGTGAATCTGAATGCGATCGCTACCCGCACCCCTGGATTTGCCGGTGCTGACTTAGCCAACCTGGTCAACGAAGCCGCCCTGCTAGCCGCCCGCAATAATCGTCAAGCCGTTATCCAGGCTGACTTTGCTGAAGCTATCGAGCGCGTCGTTGCGGGTCTAGAGAAAAAGAGCCGCGTGCTCAATGAAAAGGAAAAAGAAATCGTGGCTTACCATGAGGTCGGCCACGCAATGGTAGGCGCACTCATGGATGATGGTGGTCAAGTAGAAAAAATATCGATTATTCCAAGGGGGATGGCCGCCCTGGGATATACTCTGCAGCTACCCACTGAAGATCGATTTTTGAGAAGTGCCGAGGAGTTGAAAGGGCAAATTGCCACCTTACTGGGGGGACGTTCTGCCGAAGAAGTCGTATTTGGCTCAATTACCACCGGAGCTGCCAATGATTTGCAACGGGCTACCGAAGTGGCAGAACAAATGGTTACCACCTATGGCATGAGCGATGTGCTTGGTCCCCTGGCCTATGACAAAGGCCAGCAAAGCTCATTTCTTGATAGCGGTATGCCCAATGCACGCAGAAACATGAGCGAAGCCACAGCCCGTGCCATTGATGCTGAAGTTAAGGGACTGGTGGATGCTGCCCACGACCAGGCACTCAATATTTTACGTAACAATCGAGACCTGTTAGAAAGCATCTCCCAGCAGTTGCTAAATGAAGAAGTGATTGAAGGAGAAACCTTAAGGGAGATGCTGGCTCAGGTAAAACCACTAGAAGCAGTGGCCTAACGCCCTACGTAGCAAACTGCTGAGGACATATTTTCACAGGAAAAGCTATGCCAACAGCAGTTTGCTACAGCTAAAAACGAGGCAGGGGAGTGGGTTTACCAATACCATAGCCTTGAGCATAGGCAACGTTGAGCGATCTCAATTTAGCTAAAACAGCCTCGTTTTCCACAAATTCGGCAATCGTCTCCATCCCCATCATGGTCGCTACTTGATTGACCATATCCACAATAGTACAAATATATTTTTCGGATTCGATATTGCGTATCAGCTCTCCGTCAATTTTGAGATAGTCCACAGGTAACTGACGTAAATAGCCAAAAGACGAAACACCACTCCCAAAATCATCTAGGGCAAATCTAACCCCAAGCTGTTTCAAAGTACCAATAAACTTGAGGGCCAGGCCCAACTGAGAAATTGTGGCCGTCTCAGTAATCTCAAAACACAAACACTCCGCTGGCATAGAGGATTGTTGCAACAGCGTTACCACAAACTCCGTGAATCTTTCATCACTCAAGCTGTTACCTGATAGGTTAATGGCCACCATCGTATTGGCATCGGGATAGTAACGGTGGTAGTTAGTCAGCGCAGTTTTAACAACCCACCGATCAATCAATCCGATCATGCCGTAGCGTTCGGCCATCGGAATAAACAAACTGGGAGAAACTATATTGCCATGCTCATCTTGCAGACGCAGCAAAATTTCCACATGCCTGTAGGTTGCATCCAACAGAGAAATAATCGGTTGCTCCATCAAGTGAAAGCGATTTTCCTCTATTGCCTGAGGGATATTAGCAATATGCACTAACTCTAGAGCGCCGGTCCAGAACTCCTAGTTGACGAGAGCGCCATCTTGAGGGGTGTCATCTTGAGCGAGTAACCTATCCTCGGAATCCCGTGAGGAAAGCGAATGCGTCCTGGTCTATGGCATCCCCCCATCGAGTTATCT
>JBCCJR010000393.1:0-5201 GCA_039045805.1 Cyanobacteria bacterium P01_C01_bin.118 | reverse complement strand
TTATGGAGCATCTCTTCAGCCTAAATATTTTTGGAATTTATCAATCGCTTGCTCCTAAGCCTTGGGTGCCAACAGGTTATCCAAACCGTCTACCACCTTTGCCGACAGGATTTTGCCCCCCTGGCGACCCATGCGGTCCAGGGCATCTTTGCCTTCAATGGTGTAACCAAAGACCGAGTAGCGACCATCCAAGAGATTTAATCCAGCAGGCGTCAGCTCCGGTTCAAACAGGAAAAAGAAAAACTGAGAGGACCCGCCGTCCGGGTCAGATTCAGGCCGGGCCATAGCCAGGGCTCCAAAGGAGTTAAAGGGCAGTACCGGTTTTTCTAAGAAACGGCCCAGTTCTTCCAGGGTGGCACCATAGGTGGGAGCCTCATCCCCTTCCACCAAAATTTCCAGGGGAATCGCCCGATATTTTTTGGTTTTAGGATCAATAAAGCCCGCTTCAGGTCCTTCTGGGTCACCGGTTTGCAGCACATAGTTCTCTTCGGCCCGGTCAAAGGTCATGCCGTCGTAAAACCTGCGCTTTACCAGGTCAACAAAGTTACCGGCGGTGACGGGGGCGCTGTAGCCATCCACCACCACAGTGACTGGCCCTTCATTAGTCTTAAACTCAATGGTGGCTCGTCCCTTGAGCTGAGGCAGGTTGGCATAATCCTCAGGTACCTCATAGGGAAAGCCTTTAACCATCAGAAACTCCAGCTCACCGATGGTGCTGAGGGTGCTGCGACGACCGCTCCAAAGGCTTTCTAAATCTTTGGTTTGAGCGGCCTCTTGCATGGCAGCAAGCTGGGTGTCAATTTTTTCCAATAACGGTTCTGCACTTGAACGACGCGCTTCTGGCACCGCTTCCAAAATGGCCCCGCGTTTGCGGTTGAGAGCCTTGACAGATTTGTTAATTTCCCGCTTGGCCCGTCCCCACTGTTTGGTCCGTAGGGCATAGTTCAACCCCTCCAGGGTGTCTTGAACCGTGCGAATTTCTGGACTATCGATGGGCAGAGAATAGCGCAGCAGGGCCTGGGGGTCTGTAATTGCATCCCCAGGGGGAAGATACGCCACCGGTAAGACCGGTAACATAGCCGCTTCGGCAGGGGGGACAAAAAATGTACCAAAGCTGAGGATAAAACTAAAACTAACGCCTAAGAGACTCGCAAGCGCGATCTGAAAGCTGAATTTGGAACGAGCCATAGTGGGAAATTAACAACAACGGCGTGACAAACCTTCACGATCTTGCCACACTGTGGGGTCTCTAAGATAGTTATGTGGCTCGGTTGCAGCGATTTGGTATCACCGATTGCATCGGGTCACCATAATTGACAACCAATACAGTGAAATGGCCGATGAGCTGTACAATAAGGGCCGACTATTAACACGCTGACTGTCAACCTACCGTTACCTAACGTTTGCCAGCACCATGATTTCTAGTAATGATTTTCGTACCGGCACTAGCATTGAACTTGATGGCTCTGTGTGGCGAGTAGTGGAATTTCTCCATGTGAAACCGGGTAAAGGGGCCGCTTTTGTACGAACTAAGCTTAAAAACGTACAGTCCGGTAGCGTGGTTGAACGAACATTTCGTGCTGGTGAAACAGTCCCCCAGGCGATCCTGGAAAAGAGCGTCATGCAGTACACCTATCGCGAGGGCGATCAGTTTGTGCTCATGGATATGGAGACCTATGAGGAGTCTCGCCTGTCTGCAGAGCAGATTGGTCCCCAGGTGAAGTACCTCAAGGAAGAAATGGAAGTGACCGTTCTCCAATGGAACGAGCAGGTGCTGGAAGTAGATTTGCCCAACTCGGTCGTTTTAGAAGTGACAGAGACCGACCCTGGGGTAAAGGGCGATACTGCCACTGGAGGCACTAAGCCAGCCAAGGTGGAAACCGGTGCCCAGGTGATGGTGCCGTTGTTCATCTCTATTGGTGAGCGGATTAAAATTGATACCCGTAATGATTCTTACCTGGGTCGCGAGTAGGTTGCGTTTATTTGGTTTGCGCCTGTTAGCCATTACCGGGTACGACCAGTGGTATACCCGAGGTTAGTCAGAGGTCAGGTGTTTCTCATCGTTAATTTGGAGGGGTAGACCGTGGATTTGGATTTTGGTGAGCTTCGTCAGCTAGTTGCAGCGCTTGACCAAACTGATATTGCTGAGCTGACGCTCAAAAATCCTCAGTTTGAGCTCACCTTGCGTAAAGCGACTGCCCCCAGTCAGGCAGTGGTGGTGGCCCCTTCGGATGCAGCGGCGGCTATGCCGGTTATGCCAGGGGCGGCTCCAGCTCCTGCAGTGGCCCCGGCAGCAGCCTCCCCGGCAACAGAGCCCGCTTCTCCTCCGGCAGCCATTGCCTCTGATTTATATGAAATCACCTCACCGATGGTGGGTACGTTTTATCGCGCTCCGGCACCGGATGAATCGCCCTTTGTGGATACTGGCGATCGCATCAAACCAGGGCAAACAGTGTGCATCATCGAAGCCATGAAGCTAATGAACGAGCTCGAGGCTGAAGTCTCGGGAGAAATTGTTGAGATTTTGGTGCAAAATGCTGAACCGGTTGAGTTTGGTCAGCCGTTAATGCGGGTCAAACAAAGCTAGTGCAAACGCTTAAGCCTTAGAAATTTATGCTTTCTTTAGGGGAAACGGCTCTGTTTCAACCTAGGTTGTTACATAGATATTCCTCTAGAGGTGACCCATGGATTATTTAATGTCGTGTCAGCAATGTTGTTGACTGTGATCATTATTTGTTTAAGGCATTTAGCGCAATTCTAGGGATTGGGTGCCTGCTAGTCTAAATTGATATTAGTGTAAACTACCTAGAAAAGTTGAGGCTTTTGGGTGATTGGGTACTCTTTATAGGACTGTTACCCTGAGCGGGTTTTGTTAAAACTTTGGTGTTGCACGGCTTGACTGTAGATCAATGGGTAGCTCGCTAACCCGTGACCAGTTTTACAGATTGACTTACTGCGTCATCAGCAACGGCAAATTCTTCAAAAACCGCTAGACTAGCCCTAATTAGTGGATTATTTAACCCTTAGAAAGGAGGTGCCGCTTCGGTAGATCTATGCCAGATGTCCAGCTCTATGGCTGTTTGCTGAGATCAGTCTGATCGTTAATGTGCAAGAATTGCTGAGTTTTGGGGTGGGTCTGTAGGATGCTAATCCTTGAGTATGACAGATCGTTTTCCCAACGTCAGTAACGAAAGCAAACAGCGCGCGTAAGGCATTGTGTATTGACCAAAAGGAGAGAAGCATGCAAAATACCCCTCGACCGCTCATCCAGCATGAATCAGAGTCCCCCGCCTGCAAAGCTCCAAGACAAACACGACTTTACAAACGTCTAGAAGAAGCTCTCCACACCGGTAGTGAAGTCTGGTTTCGGATGCCTGGAACAAGATTGGTAGGTATTCCTATATATCTGGATGGTGACTATGTAGAAGTGGTGGACGTAGACGTTGCTGAAGGTTATGAAGACGACGAACTGCCTGATGATCCCTATCAGCGTACGGTGTGGTTGATTCGACTGGCTGAGATTAGTGCTATTTCCTATGCAACGGATAGATGGTCTAAGGACCGGTTTGAGCGTTTGCTGGACCAAAGCGATTCTGATAGTACTCCCAGGAGTTCTGGTCCTGGCTAATTAATTTGTTGATTGTGCTATTAAAGGAGTGAGTTTGTTGGCTGTTTTCTGACCCGTGAAACTCACTCCTTTCATGTATTTGAGGCAAAATGACTGTCTGTTTTTAAGGGCCTAGGCCGAAGGAGAAACAGAGGTGTTTTGTTTTGGCTGATTGAGACTGCGGAAGTATCGGTTGCCAATGACGAGCCAAAATAATGCATAGGCCAGGAGCTGGACCAGATAGATGCGATCGCGATATCCCAACAGCACCTTAAGTACCACCCCTGGAAATTCTTTATCTGGCAACAACTGGCTGGCATCCCAGATTTGGGGCCCCAAGACACAGGACTGACCAAAGCCAAGACACAGGTCCAGCTGATTGAGATTGCTCAGGGTGCCAAAGGTCAGATCAATATTGCGACAAACAGAAACCACCAGTCCAGCAACAATCAGCAATAACAACACCCCCATTACCTGAAAAAAGAGTTTCAAGTTAATGCGGATACCCCACCTAAACAATCCAAATCCAATCAATACCGCCCCTAACAGCCCCATAACCACACCCACAAGACTGGATGTTAGAGTTTGTGCCTGGGTAAATAGAAACAACACCGCCTCAAACCCTTCCCGGAGGACGGCAATACAAATCAAACTAAAAATGCTCATCCCCGCTGCTTCACTGGTGATGGCCGTATTCACAGTTTGACCAATCTCAGTTTTGAGCGATCTCGCCTGACGCGTCATCCACAGGAGCATCCAGCTCAACATAACAATGGCAATACTGCCAAACAAAATACCGAGTATGGGTTTTAATAAACTCTGGGCATTGGGCATAACATACTGAAGCTGTTGCAGCCCCAGCCCCAAAAAAGACCCAATCAGAGCGCTGCCGAGCAAACCAGCCGCTACTCCCCCAAAGACCCATTGATTTAGATCCGTTTTTTGAGCCTTGTTTAAGCAAGCCAGGACGATACCTACCACCAATGCCGCCTCCACTCCTTCACGCAGGGTGACAATGGCGGTCGGTAAGGTAGATGCAAGATTTATCATGGGGCGTTATTAATAGACGGTTGCATGACCTACCAAGGATGTGTAGGCAAGTAATGGCCTGGGCAACCAGATGTAAATCCATTATGACGCGTAGAGTCCCCGTCTTTTCAGAGGCCAGACTTTTGTAACGGAATTTAAGCCAGTCCAATTTCCTGAAGGCGTTGCTGTAAATACTGATGAGCCGTTTGGACCGGGTATTTGGAGGGTCCCCCTGTGCGGGCTACACAGCCGGGGCGGGGGGTGAGGTCAAAGTCCGGTCGAGGGTGCATAAAAAAGGGTAAAGAAAATCGACGGGTGCTATGGATTTCAGTGTTGACTACGCGGTGGGTAGTGCTTTTAAAGACACCATTGCTCAACGCCTGCAGCATATCTCCAGTATCGATAATAATCTGACCCGGTAAGGCTGCGATGGGGAGCCAGCTACCGTCAGTTTGCAGCAGTTCTAAACCAGGACCGGTGGATTCACACAGCAGTGTAATCAGATTAATGTCCTCGTGGGGGGACGCTCTCAGACCTCGGGTCGCACCAGACTCTGGCAGAGGAG
>JBCCJR010000392.1:0-5216 GCA_039045805.1 Cyanobacteria bacterium P01_C01_bin.118 | reverse complement strand
TTAAGGTGCGGGAGGCAGACTAAAATTTTTGAGAACTGAGAATTTTAGGCGTGACCTTACTCAGTCTATTTGTTCTGGCTGTAGACTTTTGAATCGGAAAAACACTAGGAATGCTGAGGTCAGATGGTTGTTTTTCTTATTTGTCCTAGATAATAGCTGCACGGACAAAGGCAGTATTAGCTTGTGGCTACAAGTCAGGTTGCGATCGCACCAGCACTTTAAGGCAAAATAAAAACACATCGTCTGCCTTAGGCTAGAGGTCATCATCATGGTACAAACACCCGTCAAAACCTTACCGCACCTCAAATGGGACGTAGCCCGTTACCATGAAGCGTCCAGATTGGGACTTTTGGGCAATCTTAAGCTGGAGCTGCTAGACGGAGACATTATCCTTGTGCCACCTCCCGATCCCTTCCATGAGTGGCTGATCCGCCAAATCATTAAGCTATTGGCCAGTGAATTGGGTGACGTCGTATTAGTTGAGAAAACTTGTCCCGTCTCCTTATCAGCAACATCGGAACCCGTGCCAGATATCGCTGTGCTCAAACTTCAAGATCATGACTATAAGCACCAGCATCCTCAACCCAGCGACATCTATCTATTAATTGAAATTGCTAACAGCACACCGGAACGAGATACAAAGGTCAAAAGGTCCCTTTATGCCCAAGCCGGTATCACCGAATACTGGGTGTTCGATGTGAGTTGCCAGGCATTGAAAGTCTATCGAAATATCCAAATCCATCACGGAGTGACCGACTATCAGGTGGATGCTGACTGGAGCGAAGATGCGATCGCACTCTGTGCATTTCCCCACATCAAGTTAGATGCTCAAAAGCTCAAAGGATTAATGAACCAGTAAGGTCCATCAAAATCATTAGGTTTTCTCGTGAATGTCCTTGCTAGTTACACATTACAAAAGCGTAAGATCTGTCCTTATGCTCTTTAATGCGGGCAAACCCCTATTTATAGTGGTTACAGCGCTGGTCTTTTCCCAAGACAGTCTAACTTGTTGAGAGAGTAAATCAGAATGAGAGCAATTTTGACTGCAATTCTGGCCATCGTTGCCAGTGTAATACTGGCACTCCCTGCCTATGCTGGCGACGGTTATGTCGGTGATGTAGCCGCAGGCGCAAAAGTCTTTAAGAAGAACTGTGCTACCTGTCACGCTGGTGGCAACAATGCCATCATCTCCTCCCAAACCCTAAAGCAGGAAGCCCTGGAACAGTATCTATTCAACTATCGTCTGGAGCACAACGTTGAAGCGATTGAATATCAGGTCGCTAACGGCAGAGGTGCAATGCCTGCATTTCAGGGCCGTATTAGAGATATAGATATTGCTAATGTCGCAGCCTATGTTAAAACCCAATCTGAGAAAGGTTGGGGCGAATAATGAATTCGGAGGTCGGAATTTAGAATGCGGAATTTATAAAAAAGAGCATAACTCTAAAAAAGCGTGCTAAATATATTCAGCACGCTTTTGAGTATGTAAATGTTGTACTCATAGCTTTTAATAACTATGTATGCATTCGACTATATGCGCCAAATAGGTGCAACTTTACTTTACGAATTTCGCTCTCCAACTTCCGAGTTTTCTTCTACCATTTCAGCAAATTAAACTGTTCCATATCTACCGTGTCGCGATTACGATAAATCGATAGTACAATCGCAAGACCCACAGCTGCCTCAGCCGCTGCAATGGTAATCACAAACACCGCAAATACCTGACCCTTAATTTCAGCTGGGTCTAAGTAATTAGAAAATGCCATCAGGTTTAGGTTAACCGCATTGAGCATCAACTCAATCGACATCAATACTCGAATCACATTACGGCTAGTGACCAGACCATAAATACCTACACAAAACAGTGCAGCAGCAAGAATCAAAAAATACTCTAGTTGCATCATGGTGCTTTATCGACTTTCGCTTACTAAAATAAATGGCTAGTACTTAATCGTTTTGAGTATCGCTACTGGCAGCGACTAACTCACGGGGACGTTCCCGTAGCGTTAGCACCTTCTGCTGATCGGAGGGCTCAAAATCAGGTATATATTCTCGGCGTGCCAGAATGATAGCGCCAACTAAAGCAATCAACAGTAGGACAGACGCTAGCTCAAACGGTAATAGAAAATCACTAAAGAAATGCTGACCAATTACCTCAATTGCACTTTCTCCCGCAGGCGTTTCTGTCGATAGTTCCCAGGGGGTGGCCATCACCATGGAAGTTAGCAGAGTAAACAAACCGGCACAAACCGCTGCAGTTGCAATTTTTCCAATCCAGGCATTGGCAACAGGCTGAAAATCTTCGCGTTTGTTAACCAGCATGATTCCAAAGAGAATCAGGATATTAACCGCACCGACATACACCAGTATCTGGGCTGCTGCCACAAATCCTGCATTCAGCAAGATATAAAGTCCTGAAATGCTGGCAAAGACTAAACCCAGTAAAAAGGCTGAGTAAACAATGTTAGAAAGCAGCACCACCCCAAGGGCCGACGCTAGCATTAAGACACCCAGGATGCCTAAAGAAACAATTTGTACGCCTTCTGCTATGTTCACTGCTACTCCAATAGTTCAGTCTGTTATGGCTTGTTTTTAGCTAAGACAAGGGTCTGATATATAGATGCAACTACCCAAAGAATACCTAGTCTTTGACTTCCTCTGCCTTAGCGGGTTTAGAAGCTTCCAGTTCTTCCAAGATCTCTTGAGGTAGTTTACCAGCGCGGCGGGATCCTTCGGGTAGTTCATGGGGATCCATGACGCCCTTAGGCAGATAAGCTAACTCACGCATCGGGGTAACCATGGGATCATCTGTGACTTTATAAGGTAAGCGACCCAGGGCAACGTTGTCATAGTTCAGTTCATGACGGTCATAGGCAGCCAGTTCGTACTCTTCGGTCATCGACAAACAGTTGGTAGGGCAGTACTCTACACAGTTGCCGCAAAAAATACATACACCAAAGTCAATGCTGTAATGGTCTAGCGTCTTTTTCTTGGTGGCTTTGTCAAATGTCCAATCTACGACGGGGAGATTAATGGGACATACACGGACACAAACCTCACAGGCAATACACTTGTCAAATTCAAAGTGAATCCTGCCTCGATAGCGCTCCGATGGAATTAGCTTTTCGTAAGGGTATTGAACCGTTACTGGACGACGCTTCATGTGGTCGAACGTTACCGATAGTCCTTGACCAATATATTTGGCTGATTGGACGGTTTCTTTGGCGTAGTCACCAACTTGCTTTAAAAAATTGAGCATTATTTTACCCTCCAAACGCAAATGGAAATGCGAGCTTAAGTGCAGCAGTCAGTAGTAGGTTTACCAGAGCGACTGGCAGTAAAAACTTCCAGCCTAGATCAAGTAGCTGGTCGATGCGAACACGAGGTACGGTCCAGCGTAAAAGTACAGCTAAAAAGACAAGCAGATAAGCTTTTAACAGGGTCATCATGATGCCCAGGGCGGCGGTAATCACTTGCAGCCAGGGGGTAGTTTCACTAATGCCTAATCCAGATGCAAGCAGCTCTACGGGGATCGGAAAACTCCAGCCGCCGAGATATAGAACTGACACCAACATGGCTGATAGCACCAGATTTACGTAAGAACCAACATAGAAAAGGCCAAATTTCATACCGCCGTATTCGGTTTGATAACCGGCTACGATTTCCTCTTCCGCTTCTGGTAGGTCAAATGGTAAGCGCTCGCATTCGGCCAGGGCAGCAATCCAGAAAAGAACAAACCCGACGGGCTGTCGCCAAATGTTCCAGCTGAGAATACCGTAGCCTGCTTGCTGATTGACGATATCAACAGTACTGAGGCTGTTGGACATCATCACTACCGCCAACACGGCTAAAGCCAGAGGGATTTCGTAGCTAATAGACTGTGCGGTGGCTCGTAGACCTCCTAGTAAGGAGTATTTGTTGTTGGATGAGTAACCCGACATCAGCAGGCCAATGGGGGTGACGCTGGAAAGGGCAATCCACAGAAATATGCCAATGCCTAAGTCCGTGATCACCATGTTTTGCCCAAAGGGCACTACGAGGTAAGACACGAAAACTGGAATGACCACCAGTGCAGGTCCCAAGGTGAAGAGAATGGGGTCTGCTTTGGCTGGGTTGATTTCTTCTTTAAAGATAAGTTTGACGCCGTCAGCAGTTGCTTGTAATGCCCCCAGAGGACCGACATATTCAGGACCGATACGTTGCTGGGCAGCGGCTGAAACTTTTCGCTCTAGCCATACGGCAATAAAAATACTGACGGTAGCAGCGATGAGAATTAGTAACATTGGCAGCGGCATCCAAACCACTTTCGCCAAAGATGGGGGCAACCCCAATGACACTAATATTTGAATAAAGCTCTCTTGTAGGTCGATTCCAGAACTCATACCCAGAGTGTATAGAAATGAAGAGGAGGCCCAAAAGGCCAATTTCCCTAATGATTCTAACCCTTAATATGTCGTGGCAGTTGAAATACTCTGCTGCTACCAATAGGAATTTCTACGCATGGCTATAGATTTCACCTAAGTTACATAAAAACCCCCCTCGATATGCATCAAGGGGGGCTGGAGTTCCTGAAAATCGTCACTGATGTTAGTGTCGTTGGATTTATCAGTATTGACAAGAGGGGTGATGCCCATCACAGTCAAAAAATCGGGACTTATACGGATCTAGTCTGGATGGTGTTGGATGTGGGAGCCTGTTTATCCCAAAGGTGTAGACGGTCTGATAGGTTGGTGTAGCATTGGCCGTGGGGGCCAGTATAAATTTGTGTAGGCCGAAAGATCCGATTTTCGGCGAGCTGTTCTTTCCAGTGGGCCAACCAACCGGCGACACGTGCGATCGCAAATATCGGTGTAAATAGATCCGTCGGAATCCCTAACTTGCGATAAACCAGACCCGAATAAAAGTCTACATTGGGATAGACACCCTTATGGCCCAATCGTTCAGTGACTGCAGTTTCCAACTCCAAGGCAATGGCGTAATACTCGTCCTGACCAAACTTCTCAAAGAGTTGTTCTGCCAGCTTTTGTAAAATCACTGCCCGTGGGTCTTTCACTTTATAAACTCGATGGCCAAATCCCATAATTTTGGATTTTTGAGCCATCCGTTTTTCGACGAACGGTCGTACATTCTCCACTGAGCCAATTTGCTGCAGCATACTAATCACTTCTTCGTTGGCTCCACCATGGAGCGGGCCTGCTAGGGTACCTACAGCTGAG
>JBCCJR010000391.1:0-5220 GCA_039045805.1 Cyanobacteria bacterium P01_C01_bin.118 | reverse complement strand
ACGGATCAAGGGGTCTCTTCTGATCTGGATGAAGGATATTACGAGTCTGGATTTCAGCTGCTGTTTGAAGAAGACTATGGGGAGTTGCGATCGCAGCTACAAGACATTACCCCGACCGCTGCTGCAGAGCCTATATCTGACGAGCGAAGCGAAGAAGATATATTGGCCGAGGCCGGTGTCTTCTTTTTAGAAAAAATGTATGCAGATGCATTAGCCACTCTGCAACCGTTGGCAGAGAGTCCTGCCGCATCTGATCTGGTATACACCGCCCTTGGCGATACCTACAGCCAAAGCGGTCTAAACCAGCTGGCTATCGATGCCTATCGGCAAGCATTAACCCTAGCCAACGGTGATGGGTTGAGTGAAGCCACCATACGTGTCAACTTAGCCGATGTATACGCCACCCTGGGTAGTTTTGATGACAGTTTGCAGCAGTTACAGCAGGCTCGTAGCGCCTATGAACAGCTAGATGAAGAAACGGAAATTGCGAGATTAGACCGTCGCATTAATATCATCTCTACCCGTTTATTAAGACAGCGTGAGGAATCACCAACCCCCTAGGGTTAGCCAGCAAATTGTTGCATGGTTAAGTTCGTGGAGTACGGGCATATGATTCTCGCAAAATCTAAGCTTAAGAGTAGTTTTAGATTTTGCTGTTTCTTGTTGATCAGGTTGTCAGATGCTGTTTAACCGCTATGGCAACAAGATTTACTCTCTGTGCTGGTTTAGTTTTCTATTCTAATTTTTTACAGTCCCCCTTCTAATTGTTCCTGTTATGCCTTGTCTGCCTAATTGTCATCATGTTCCATTTCTAGTCACGTTAATGGGAGCAACGCTAGCTACATTGCCAGTCCAGGCTCAGTCAATTACTTCAGCAGACACTGCCACGACTATTCAACAAACCGGCAATCAATATCAGATTGATGGAGGAAATCTCTCGGAGGACAGCACTAACCTTTTCCATAGCTTTGGCCAGTTTGGGTTACTCACGGGGGAATCGGTCCTGTTTAGTAACCCCGCCACCGTTGAAAATATCATTGGTCGCATCACTGGTGGTGATGCCTCCATTATCGATGGTCTACTGGCGGTGGACGGCGATGCAAACTTATATCTACTCAATCCAGCCGGTATCTTCTTTGGTGAGAACACTCAGCTAAATCTGGGCGGTTCCTTCTCTGCGTCAACGGCAACGGGTCTGAACTTTGGTGAGCAGCTATTGGATGCCTTAGGCAGCAATGATTATGCAGCTTTAAACGGTACTCCCACAGGTTATGAATTTGCTAGTGAAACCGGGGCACTGATCAATACTGGAGACTTAGCAGTTACGTCAGGAGAATCCCTCACCTTGCTGGGGGGGCAGGTGATTAACACAGGTCAGCTGTCGGCGGCGAATGGTGAAGTTTTGGTGATGGCCGTACCTGGCGAAAATCGAGTGCGCCTTAGCCAGAACGGTTCACTTTTGGGTCTGGAACTGGAAACCCTGCCCGGCGCTATGCCCACATCTGCATTTACGGCAACAACGGTGCCCGCGTTGTTAACGGGGGCTGGCGCTCTAGGTATGGCCACGGATATCACCGTTAACCCCGATGGCACGGTCAGCCTATCGGGATCGTCACTACAGATTCCGACGGATGCAGGCACAGCCATCGTTAGCGGTCAGCTAGAAGCAGACAGCGGCAACATTGGTATATTAGGAGAACAGATTGCCCTAGTAGGTGCCACTGTCGATGCTTCCGGTGATACGGGAGGTGGCACCGTCCTCATTGGTGGCGACGAGTTAGGCAATGGTTCAGTACCCAATGCAGCGGCTACCATCATTGATGAAAATTCTGTTGTCCAAGCCGATGCAAGAGATATCGGCAATGGTGGCAAAATTGTCGCTTGGGGAACAGACTTGTTGCGGTCTGCGGGGCAATTATTTGCTCGTGGTGGCACCAACGGCGGTAACGGCGGCTTTATTGAGACCAGTAGTTTAGGGCAGTTAGAGGTTAGCACCCCCCCCGATGTGTCTGCCCTTAATGGCGATGGAGGCTTATGGTTACTCGATCCTGCCAACATTCGAATTGTGAGGGGTAACGGAACAACTAATATCAGCAGTGCAAATCCATTTGTTGTTGGAGGAGATGCCACCGATGCAATGTTAGGAGTGAGGTTACTTGAAGATGCATTGCAAGGGGGTGCCAATGTTGAAATTAGAACCACGGGAACTACCCCTGGAGATGGCGATATCACCTTAGAGACGGCCCTGCTGAAAGATGATACAGACAACAGCAGCCTTAGTTTTATCGCCGCAGGAAACATTAATCTTTTAGATCGAATTCTTTCCAATGATCTGGTTAATCTGACACTGACTGCCAATGGAGCTATCGTTGTAGGGCAAAACATTCGTCTACAGGGAGATGGATCTGGCAGTATTGGGAATCTCTCAATAACCAGTGCTACAGGAAATATTGATTTAGCTGCTAATTTTATTGAAGTGGCAGGCGCTTTATCAGTTAATGCAGATGATAGTATTACCGCTGCTAATTCGACACATGCCAGTAGTGACATTGCTATCACTAGTAATCAGGGATCGGCGACGTTAGGCAATCTTAAAACTATCGCCATCAACGACAGTCCAGGGAATGGCAATGTTGTAGTTACAGTGAATGATGATATTACTATCACTGAGTCTCTGTCTACTGGACTTGGGGCTATTAGCTTAACTTCTACAAATGGCTCTGTTGCGGTTTCTTCGGGAGGCTTTGTTTCTAGTAGAGGGTCTGATACCGATCCGTCAATCGCTGCGGGAGATATTACTCTACAGGCTACCAATGGGGTGATTAATTTAGACGGTGTAGTTGTCACCGGGGGGCCTGGTTTGGTCAAAAAGGCCGGCAATATAACGGCCAGCGCAGGATCTATCGTTGTGGGAGGAGTTCCACTAGACGATAATGTAATCTTTTTAGACAATACGGTAAGAGATGGTATTCATCTCCACACATTAGGTGTTCCGATTATAGATTCGCAATCAGGTTCATTAATAGGCCAGGTGACAGGCCTAGCGGAAAAAAATATAATAGGGCAATTAAGCTCCCCTGTATCTTCTTTAGGAGAGATAGAAGTTGATTCAACAACTTTTGAAGCATTCTCAGGACCAACTGTGATTGGCTTAGCTGACAGTCTGCCAAATTTCACAGATTTAAAATTAGTCCAGCCTTTATCTTTACAATTGACGGTAGGTCAAGCTCTTCCGATTACCGTATCGAGACCACAAGCGACTTTACAGGTAGAACAGCGACCTGATAATACGGAGCCGGAGATACCCCCCGAGGTAGAAGATTTAGCAGCTCTTTGCATTTCTGATTGTGAGCAGGCAAATTCATCCGCACGTGGTGGTAGCCGAAACCTTGTGGGGACTCCTAACGTTTTACCGGTCCCTGAGATCGCATTGCAAACCTTTGAGCAGCGGCTAACAACAGAATATTCTGACCACCTGGGTCTGGGGGATGACGACAGCGGCTCAGGTACTCAAATCACAGGAGCTGAATCGGTGGATGCGGCTGAATTACCCGCAGCTCAGGCTAGGTTACGACAGGTGCAAGGACAAACTGGTAAGCGACCAGCTCTTATTTATGCTGTGTTTGGTAATGCGGCGGCAGATACCAGTAACGTATTGCAAAGCAATGAACCATCCGATCCCTTAGAACTGTTACTGGTGACCGCTGATGGAGAACCTAAATATATTCAGCTGCCTGCCACACGCGGTGAGATTATGGACCTTGCCCATCGTTTCCGTCGCCAAATAACATCTCCCAGTCGTGTCGGGACTCAAACCTATTTACCAGTTGCCCAAAAGCTCTATCAATTGCTGATTGCTCCACTAGAAGAAGAGCTGGCGGCTCAAGGTGTGGACACCATTAGCTTTATTACCGATGCGGGGTTGCGATCGCTACCCATTGCCGCCCTCCACGACGGAGAAAACTTTTTGGTAGAGAACTATAACGTTGGACTGATGCCCAGTCTCAGCCTGACGGATTTGACCCATCGAGACATCAACAATGTCAGTGCCCTAGTGGCCGGTACCTCAGTCTTTGCTGATCAAATCCCTCTACCAGGGGTACCCGTTGAGCTAGATGCGATTTCATCCCAATGGAGTAGTTCTCTGCTGCAGGGTGATACGTTTAGCCTCGATAAACTCCAGGGTGAACGACAGCAAAACCCCTACGGTATTATTCACTTAGCTACCCATGGTGAGTTTAATGCAGGAGATTTATCCAAGTCCTATCTCCATTTACATAACGAGAAGTTAGGGTTAGACCAGTTGCGCAACATTGGTTTACACAAACCTGCCGTGGAGCTAATCACCCTCAGCGCCTGTCAAACTGCTTTGGGCAGCCGCACTGCTGAGTTGGGATTTGCTGGATTTGCGGTATTGGCTGGAGCAAAAACCGCTGTGGCTAGTCTGTGGAGTGTCAGCGATGAAGCCTCTGCAGGATTAATGATTGAGTTTTATCAACAGTTGCAAAACCAGCCAGTGATTAAGGCAGAAGCCCTCCGTCGGGCACAATTAGCGATGTTGCGTGGCGAGATTTCCGTTGAAGGTGATCGGCTCAAACTGTTGGGTAGTCACCATCAGCTACCGGCTGAATTAGCGCTAGAGGACGATGGAACTCAAGATTTTAGTCACCCCTACTATTGGGCTGCATTCACTATGATTGGCAGCCCCTGGTAGAGAAAATATGATTTTAATCATGACGAAAAAGAGTTAATAAACTGTTGCTTAAATTTTGTTCACGTCCAGAACTGGTTGTTTCTGTATGGAAAAACAGCCAGTTCTAGACGTGGTTTATGGTTGGATGAAGGTTTGTCCCGAATAAACGCTGCTCACATTGGTAAACCTAGGACCCTCAGCATCATTTTGGGGAGCTATCATGGGTTTTCTATCAGGGTTCCGTTATGTTTAATCTACTCTCTTGTCGTCATAGTGGTTTGTTTTGGATAACGTGGTTGGGGATTGGTGCGATGGCAACCACAGTCCAAGCCCAATCAATCACCTCGGCAGATACCGTCACTACAGTTCAGCAAACGGGTAATCAGTTCCAAATCGATGGCGGTAACCTATCGGGCGATAGTGCGACTCTTTTCCATAGTTTTGATCAGTTTGGTCTGTTAACTAACGAGTCGGCTCAGTTTGATAATCCCGATAATGTTAAGAATATTATCGGTCGAGTGATGGGT
>JBCCJR010000390.1:0-5231 GCA_039045805.1 Cyanobacteria bacterium P01_C01_bin.118 | reverse complement strand
TGCCAGAATACCGTCGCCAGAGCGTTGGCAATCTGGACATTGACATTGGTGGATGGCTTGGCTAGACATTGTCACTCTGTGGTCGAAAGGGGGCCTAAATTCTAGCTTAAAAATATGAAATTATTTTTGCACGCCCACTTAAACGTTTAATCATTTAACCAAAAAGCAAAGAGGGCTATACCCTTTAGAGATATGGTCTACAGATAGAACATGATCTTAATGGAATTAACCAAAAAGGTTAACATACATAAAGCTGTGCTGGCCATAAATTACACGTCAAGCACATTCGTGGGGTGAGTAGATAGAAAATCAGCAGCTCTAAGTAATCGTAGCGATTGTCTTAGCTGTCCCAGCCAGTCTGGCAACTGCCTAACATAGGTGCTTTTCAAATTAAGCGAGCGAAATTCTTCCAAGTCAGATAGCCAATCGGGCAGTTCTCTCACATAACTATTAGCAAGATTGAGCGTGTGTAGCTTCTTTAATTGAGATAGCCCATTAGGAAGCGTGCGGATATAGTTGCCAGTAATGGATAGCTCCTCTAACTGATGCAACTGGCTTAACTCGTCAGGCAAAAACTCTAAATAATTGCCAAATATTCGTCCCTTATCATTTTGCTTACCCAGAATCAGCCTCTTTAATTGACTGAGCTGACCAATCTCTGGGGGCAGTTCCTTTAAATACTTTCCTGAAAGATCAAGCTCTTCCCACTGTTCTGCAGCTGCTTGTTCAATCAGTTGCAACAGTTCTTGACGATCCGTTCCTTAAACTCCTTCAGGCCTTACTTATACTACACTCGAATACACTCGAAAACCCTAGATTTCTAGCCCTCGAGAGTCACTTGAGGATCAATCTGACAAATTACTACTGAGACAGCTGCTCAAGATTGTTATAGAAATTCGCAGTCTCGCAAGTAAACCCAACACTCTCAAACACCACCTGTTCCCCCGCCTAAAAAAAACTGAGGCCATCAAAGATTATCTGACTTCCGCTGAAACCGTTCCACCAAAACCTGTTTTTGATGAACTAGCACACACTCTTCCAATTCTAGAATCGACTTATAGTCAGCAAACTTATCCCCCCGGTCAAACGCCTCAGTCGAATCTGACAACACCTCGATAGTCAGCTTGGGATGCAGAATAAAATCCTCATCAGAAGTGCGATTCCTCTCATCACAGGTCACCGCCAAATCTGGATAGTAAAACAGATTTAGTTCCGGCAACCGTACCTTCCTGTCCAACGCGTATGAAATACAGCCCGAGCCCGGCAAATGATTCACCAAAAGTGCAGACAAATTGCCCGTAATAATGATGTGGGCTTTACTTGCCCCAGCCCTGGCAAAAACTTGTCCCTGTATTTTTTGTTGGCATAACGTGTAGCAACTTTTCTAGCGTAAATTAAAATAACTTCAACAATTAGTTCTCAGACTGTCCCTGAAAATCTTGTATTTTCGATGCTAAGGATGCTACTGTTTCCTCTTTAAATAGATCGTCTCGCACTTTGAGATAATCTCCACCTTCTGAAAACCACATCGAAATTACCAGTGCTACCTTCGATACCGGCATATTTTGCCAAAGCACTTGAATCGCTTCATCTACTACATCTTGCTGCCTGGGAAGTTGCATGTTCATTCCACATCTCCTGTTAAATCCAAAACAAACGTCACCGGATTCACCACCTTTAATAAACCTGAATATCGACGGATTAACCGATCATCACAGGTTAAAAAGTATTCACATTGAGCTGCTTCAGAACATGCCACATGCAAAGCATCAATGGCTTTTAATCCTTGGTTTTCCATCTCGGTTGCTCGTTCAGTAATCCCGGCATTGATGGTTTGATACTGCTTTGCCAATCCCAAACACCTCTGTACCCACTGTTGTCTGCGCGGTGAACTATTTCGACTATTTTCATAGTCCAATACAGCTGAACCAACTAATTCCACCTGCTGCGTTTCAACTAACTGCAAAATAGTTCTCAATGCTTGGGTTTCCAAAGCAATACGAGGTTGCGTTTGCTCATCAAAAGGTCGATTCAATACACTTGTATCCAAACAAATCCTCATCTGTTCTACCCTTAGCCTAATCGACAGAACGTAAACCCGCTAATCCGTAAAACTCCGATCCATCGCTCCAACAGCAATCGCTTCACCTACAAGATTCTCCAATGCCAACGCCTGCGCCATCGGCATCTGCCCATAGCTAAACACCCAGGGCACATCATCCGACAGCGCCAGCTTCTCCAACAAATAAGGACTGCCATAAACAACCACCGCCTGCAAGTCTCCTGCCAGCATCTCCAAATACTTGCGGGCCATCTGCACCACCGGTTCCCCCCGCCGAAATGGATTATCTCGCACAAATAGCTGTACCAATGTCGGTACCCCTGTCCTTGGCAACTGCGATGACCGACTATCCAACAGCGTTAGCTCATAACCCCACCCCATCGGCTCAGTAATCGCCGGAGTCGTCCTCGGCAAAAAATGCCGAGAGCTCAACACGTCATCCACCAAAATCACATTTTGCCCATGTTCCTTGGGTTTAAATCCAGCCCCTCCCTGCCGACTAGACGCCCGCAAAATAGTCCGTGCCAGGTCTAGCGTTTCCGGTTGTGCCAGCTGCTGCACCTGAGTCACCGGCTCCGCAGGTTCCCAATCATGGCAGGATGGCCCTGACCCTAACGGTCCCGACACCTTATGCTTTGCTCGCCAGATCCGTTCCACCGACGCCCGGATCTGAGCTTTATCTATACGACCCACTCGCACCGCTTCACAAATCGCCTGAATGCAACCCTCCACATCCGCAGGCATCATAATCACATCGGCCCCTGCTTCTACGGCTAATACCGCCGCCTCGTAGGCCCCATAGGTCTTAGTAATTGCCCCCATCACCATTGCATCGGTAACAATCAATCCATCAAACCCCAACTCCTGTCGCAATAACCCCGTCAAAATTGGCTTCGATAGCGTGGCCGGATACTGTTTATCCAAAGCACTTAGACAAATATGGGCCGTCATTACCGCATCCACAGGCTTGCCTATCCCAGGAGAAATTACTCCCTTAAACGGCGCTAACTCTACTTGCTCGAGCCTGTTTAAATCATGGTCAATCACCGGCAAACTCAGATGAGAATCAACAGATGTATCCCCATGGCCTGGAAAATGTTTTGCCGCTGTCAACACAGGATACTCCTGCGCCCCCTGGATAAATGCCTGGGTCAATTCCGTAACAGTCTCTGGTGTTTCGCCAAATGCCCGTACATTAATCACCGGATTGGCAGGATTGTTATTCACATCCACCACCGGAGCCAGTACCCAGTTGAGACCGATGGCTATGGCTTCACGGGCCGTACACTGACCAAACTGGTAAGCATAGGTTTTTGCTAGCTCTAAGTCTGTGCGGGCAATTTCCCCCAGCGCCATTGGCGGCGGAAACCATATAGCACCGCTGAAACGTTGGCCCACCCCTTCTTCAATATCTGCTGAGATGAGGAGCGGGATGTCTGCCATGGACTGCAACGCCTGACAGCGTAGGGCCACTTCCGCACCGCTGCCACCCAGTAAGATGATGCCGCCTACGCCCAGCTCAGTGATGTAGTGTTCCAGCTGTAGGTGGGTTGCTTCCCATTGGGGATATTCAATTTCGTGGTCGAATAGATGTCCAGTTGTGCGGACGACGATCATCTGGGCCACGAGCTGAGACAGAGACAGACTATCGGGGTCGGGCAAGATGGGCTTTAGCATGTAAGGAGCTGCTAGAAAAGGCGATGAGGCAAAGGTTAACCAAGCCCCCAACCCCCAACCATGGGGGCTTCGGAGATTACTTCTGCTTCATAGATTTTTAGCAGAGAGAAGCCTCAAAGTCCCGCAGTATATAGCCCAAAGGGCATTCAAGAAAGGGGGATTATAGGGGACCTGCAAGATGCTAGCAAGAAATCTACTCCCCATTTTCATCCTCAACCGCACTGGGCACTACTTTTGGAATGCCATCTTCATCAACGCTGTTGCGTTCATGCTGTAGCTGACTCAGTAAATTTAATACCTGGGTCCCCTGCTCAAAGGAAACATCCTCTTTGAAAATAATCTCTGGCGTCCGTCTCAGCCGCATACGCCGACCCAGTTCACCGCGCACATAGGATGTGGCTGCTGCTAACCCGGCCATAGTTTCAGCTTTGGCTTCGTCTGTGCCATAGATGCTGACAAATACTTTGGCGTGTTGCAGGTCACCGGACACATCTACAGCTGTAACGCTGACCATGCCCGCACCCACACGGTCATCTTTGATGTCAGACATGAGCATCTGACTGATTTCGCGCTTAATTGACGCGGATACTCGCGCCACTCGACGATTTGTTGCCATCGTCTTCTCCTATTGATAAATGGTGGGCCGTGTCCTATGGTGGGCTGTGCCTTGTGGTGGGCCGTGGGCCGTGGTGGGCTGTGCCCACCCTCCGGGGTATTGGGCAACCATAAAGATTTGGTCTTTACGTGGGCTGTGCCCACCCTCCTGGATCGGGGAAATTTTTGTCTTTGGGGAACGCCTATGCTTATGCCAATCCCATCATGGCTTTTAGGGTAAAGCTGAGAAACATAAAGCCAGCTATTACAGCACCTACTAGCGCGATCGCAGTAATGCGATTTTCAAACAGGGGCAGCAGGGGCTTCACTGCGCTATACAGTACACCGAGGGTAAATGTAATAAAGTAGCGGGGATACCGCGAAACATTGGTAAAAAATTCTTGCATCGTCTAAACTTGCATCGTCTAAATTTTTGGTGGCTCAGCAGTAGCCCTTGGAGTTAAACAAAGGTTTTATTCAAAAGCCTGAGTTAAAAATCCAAGTGAACACCATGAGGAGTTTACTAAAAGCTGTTTTATATCAGAGACCTTGCATATTCTACCGTAGGTCCTTGGTGCTCCTGGGAGGAAAATTCTTAAGAGTTTATGGTTCGACTGTCTTCCCCACCCATACCGTTGCGTCCATTTTTGAAGTGGGCTGGGGGCAAGCGGCAGTTGCTGCCTGAACTGCTGAAGTATGTGCCGCCTCGCTACGGACACTATTATGAACCGTTTATTGGGGGTGGGGCGTTGTTATTTATGCTGCAGCCTGACGGGGTGACGATTAGCGATCGCAACCCCGAACTGATCAACTGCTACCAGGTAGTCAAAGACTCCGTCGAAGACCTGATCCAAAATCTGCAGCAGCACCGTAACGACAAAGACTACTTTTATCAGGT
>JBCCJR010000389.1:0-5252 GCA_039045805.1 Cyanobacteria bacterium P01_C01_bin.118 | reverse complement strand
GGTACCGCTAAAAAGTCGTAGCGCTGAATCAGACGGGCGACTTCTTCTTGATCAATGCCCGTCTGTACAGAAACCACATCCCGGGTCATCAGTTCGCCGATGGTCTGGTCTGGCTGCCCAATTACCAGGATGCGTAGGGAGAGAATACCAGTGAGCCGTCGAGCACTGTCGGTGACGTAAAGGTAATAGATGGTCTCACTGACGCTGGCCAGCTTGCGAATATGTCCCAGGGCCCGTTCCACTGTCCAGTCTTCTTTGAGGGCAATGTACTCGGGGGTCATGGCCCGCCCGGCAGTGCCTGCTTCGTACCCCAGCAGTAGGGCGGTGGCTTCACGTTCTTGGGCGCTGAGTTGTTGTAGCAATTGTCGTACTACCTTGGCGGGAAGTTCATCAAACAGACGGGCTCGATCGTCAGGGGACATTTTATCGACGATGTCGATGACGTCCTGGCGTTTAAAGTCTTCTACTAGGGCTTGTTGAATACTGGTGTCGAGGTTTTCATATACCTCGATGGCTTCAGACTTGGAGAGCAGACGAAAAGCAATAGCCTGCATCGCTTCTGGTAGGCCTTCGATAGCTTCGGCAATGTCGGCAGGCTGTACTGGCACCAGCAGCGCTTTGGCCCCTTGATAATTGTCTTGCTCGAGTAGGGCCTGAAGTTGCGATCGCACTAGTTCGCGCAGTTCCTTGCGCGAAAATGCTGCAGTGCTCGTAGCCTGTTCAGTGTTCGTCAAGGAATATCTGCCCGCTCCAGTTGCCTCTAGTCTAGTGGTGGAATGACTACCAGTTGAATAAAATCTTGCAAATTTCTTATAGAAAGAGGAGGGTGGGCATTGCCCACCCTCCTCTTTTACAAAAGCATTACGCCACCTTTAACCCTCGATGACGCAAAAGTGCCTCAGTACTGGGCTCTCGACCGCGAAACGCTTCAAACACATCCATGGGATGACGGCTCCCACCCAGGGCAAGCACCGTATCGCGGAAACGCTGACCAGTTTCCTGAACGGCCGCCTCATTGTCGATCCCCACCTCTTCAAAAGCGGCAAAAGCATCGGCGCTGAGCACCTCAGCCCAGAAATAGCTGTAGTAACCGGCTGCATAACCCCCGGCAAAAATATGGCCAAAGCTACACAAAAATGAATCTTCTGCTAATGGCGGCAATACAGTAGTCTTTGGAGCCAGACGATCCCGCACATCCCAGATGCTTTCATTGCCGTCTGGCTGATAGCGAGCATGGAGTTCGATATCCAACCAGCCAAAATTCACCTGTCGCAAAATGGCATTGCCGGTCATAAAGTTGCGGGCCGCCAAAAGTTTTTGATAATCCGCCTCAGGCAGCGGTGCGCCAGTTTCGTAATGCCGAGCCATTTTGAATAAAGTGCTGCGGTCATAGCACCAGTTCTCCATAAACTGACTGGGCAGCTCCACAGCGTCCCACTCGACATTGTTAATACCCGCAGCTCCCGGATCATCTACCTGGGTAAGCATATGCTGTAACCCATGGCCAAACTCATGGAAGAGGGTTTCCACTTCTCGGAAGGTCATCAGACTGGGTTTGCCATCAATCGGTGGGGATTGGTTGCACACCAAATAGGCGACGGGCAGCCGTGCCGGTTGTTCAGGATCCGTATGGGACCGGACGATGCATTCATCCATCCAGGCACCGCCTCGTTTTTCTGCAGGACGACTGTAGGGATCCAGATAGAAGTAGGCGATAGGCGTACCTGTTTGGTCAGCAATGGCAAAATAACGCACATCTGCATGCCAGATGGGAGCCTGACCATCCGCCGCACTAATGATTACCCCAAATAGACGGTTGGCGAGTTCAAACAACCCGTTGAGCACCTGGGGCAGGGGAAAATAGGGGCGCAGTTCCTCATCATTGAGGTCAAATTCGGTTTCTCGCATCCGCTCAGCCCAAAAGGGAATATCCCACTGTTTGAGGTCGTCGGCCTCTGGCGCATTTTGAGCTTTGGCAAAGGCTTTGAGCTCGTCTAGCTCTTTGACAGCTGCATCATAGCTAGCGCTGCGCAGTTCCTCCATCAACCCTTCCACTGCATTCACAGAGGGGGCCATTTTACGGGCAATGCTGAGGTCGGCATAGGTGTCAAAACCCAGGAGTTGAGCCTGTTGTTTTCGTAGGGTTAAGGTTTTTTCGATTAGGGGAGAGTTGTTCAAGTCCCCTGAAGAGGCACGGCTGATATAGGCGCGGTAGAGTTTTTCTCGTAGGTCTCGACGGTGGCTGTGCTTGAGAAATGGTCCGTAGCTAGGGATATCGAGGGTGATGCGCCAGGGGCCAGTTTCGGCAGTGGCGGTTGCTTCCCCCCCAGCATCAGGGGCCGCGTCACGGGCAGCCTGAGCGGCCAGACTCAGTAAACTGGGTGGCAAACCAGCAATCTCTTCCTGAGACGTTAACGTCAGGCTAAAGGCCTTGGTGGCATCTAGTACATGGTTCGAAAACTGGGTGGATAGCTCCGCTAGCTGCTGTTGGATTTGATTAAATTGTTCTTTGACGTCTCCTTCTAGACCCACACCAGACAATTCTGCATCCCGAATAGCGGCATCTACTATGCGGCGTTGGGCAGAGCTTAAATCAGGGGTTTCAGCGAGTTTTTTAAAGCCGTTATAAAAAGCTTTACTCTGGCTTAGACGGGTGGCAAACTGCACCAGTGTGGGCTGCACTGCTTCGTAGGCTTCCCGTAGTTCTGGGCTATTTTGAACTCCCATGAGATGCCCCAGTACCCCCCAGGTCCAACCAAGCCGTTCGCTAATTTTAGTCAGCGGTGCTGCTAGACCATTCCAGGTGGGGGTCATGGCTGTTTCCAACGCTTCTAACGCTGTGGTTAGGTCGGCAATTAGCTGGGTGACCGCTGCTTCTACCTGATCGGGTTGAAACTGATCAAAGGGTGGTAACCCTTGCCCGAGGAGAAAGGGGTTGGTGGGGACACTGGTAGTTGCTGTAGTCATATGGGTGGCTTGAAGGTGAGCAATCAACGTGACAGAATTTTTCAGGATAAACGAATGAACATATACACTGAGCTACGACTCTTTCCCAGAATCATTCTGACTTAGCTCCATGGTACTGTGATTTTTGAGGCGTGTGGGAAAAAACGTTTACCGGGCTTCCATGTCTTCTGGGTTGAGGGCCTGGATAACTCGGGCTGCCTGGGTAATAACGCTTTCTCCACCGTTGACCACCACCAGATATTCTCCGTTGGCGATGCGATCGCGATACGGCGTCTCATTATTGTTAAACAGCAGCGCCGGACCACCGCCAATAAAAAAGCTGCCCATCAGGCCAGAGCCCGCCCCTAAAATGCCACCCAGTAGCTGATTCCCCAATCGACCGGTCCATTCAAAAGTATTTAGACCGGTGATGGTGTCAAATACAAATCCGCCCCCAAAACCAAAGGGCATCAGCCAGACGGCCATGCGCTTAAACTGACTCCAGGCTGCTTCCTTAGGCGTTTGAAGGCCAAACTCATCTGTGGTTTTATGCCCTTTGCCAAGAATAGCGATATCATCCATTGAAAAGTTGCTGGACTCTAACCTGGCATAGGCTTCTTCGGCTTGGGTGCGATCTAAAAAGGCAGCAACAAGGTATCTCATGGGGACATAGTTTAAGTAAGCGCAACTCCATTATTCCTTGTTGACTACATTTTTGACTGTGAGAAAAACTAATCTTTTATCTTTTCCCACATTCCTCGTCCGAGCATTTCAGCGGCTACTAGGAGAGTGTTCTGAATAATTCGAAGAACGTCTTTGTCACCAGCCCAATGTTTCTACACAAAAAAGAGTATCTGCACAATGAAAATATCTATGCTTTATACAAAATAAAAAAGCATAGCTAGAATGTGCATAAGCAAAATGCTTGTTAACCATGAAATCTTTTGTCAAGTATTTAATTTGTTTTTGTCTAGCTATGTTATTGCTCTTGGGCTTCTGTTGGAACACAGTTTCAGCATCACCTAGGCTATTGGATCCTCGTATAAATCGGCTGGAGTCGCAGGTGCGATCGCTACAATCCCAGGTCACCCGACTCCAGGGTCAAATTCCCAGAGCTAGCAATAGCCGTCCCCCTAGCACTGCCCCCAATGAGCCGTCTCCTGATCAACAGTTTGATACTTTGGCTGTTTTAATCATTGAATTGCAAGAGCGGGTCTCCGTTTTAGAAGCAAGGCTAGATGCAGCGGCAGAGTCCCTTGAATAATCAACAATCTTGTAATTGAGCAATCTCTAAAACAATTTCATCGATAATGGCCCGCATGCCGGTCGCCGAAAGATTTGCATTATTGAGAAAAATGCTAAATACCAGGGGTTCATAATTATCTGGCTGTAAATAACCGGCTAAAGACTCGTTGTTGCTCACATAGCCAGTCTTGGCCTGCAGCTGTATGGAGTCGTCGCCATCGCGATAGCTTAAGCCATCCTCTGCTGTAGCCAGAGACTCTCTATAAAGCTCACTTTGGGAAGTGTAAGCCATCGCCTGCAGTGTATCTACCAGGGTGTGCGGAGTCACTAAATTATGACGTGATAGACCTGACCCATCCACCATTTGATAACCGTTAGCGTCTACTCCCAAGTTACTTGAAATCTGTTGGACCAATTCTGTTCCCGTCTGAGTAGTGTCATCTGGAATATCTGTGGTGCGGCCAAGGGACTTTAGTAAGGCTTCTGCATATAAGTTTTTGCTGTCTTGATTGATTCTTCCTATCCACTTCGAGAAAGGTGGGGAGCTGACTGTGGCAATTTTAGATAGGTTGAGTGTGGTTAAGCTGGGAGCTAACTCGGCTTTCTCAACGGTGATATCTTCATGGTTTAAGCGTATTGAAAACTGTTCTATAAAGTTGTTTCCAGGTTGTGTAATGGCTAAAGCAAACGGATCGGGGCCCGCATCGACAGGTAGAGTGCCAAAGACGTGGAGGACAGGCTGACTCCAGTCACGACCAACATCTGCAGTGATGGGTTCATTAACGACTACCGTACGAGAAGTATTGTTGATTTCCCAGAATTGAGCATTGATTGGATTACTCCACTCTACTCGCAGAGGCTGGCCAATTTCTGTGGGATATAAGGTCACACCGAGAGCATTTTCATTGAGAATAAGACCATTGGCAGAGGCTCCATAGCCTGCTAAGACATCCTCCCACTCCCAGTTGGGTTGGACGGCTCTGCCTGGAAAATAGCCGTCGTAACCCCATAGCTGGTCGATGTGTTGAATGCCTTGTTGGACAATCTGTTGCACCAAATCC
>JBCCJR010000388.1:0-5254 GCA_039045805.1 Cyanobacteria bacterium P01_C01_bin.118 | reverse complement strand
TTGATCAGATGCTGACACTTGCGATACATCTCATAGGCACTGGCGGAGCGTAACAGTGCAATCCACTGGAGATTATCCAGGGGACTCCCCACTGCCGCCAACGATGGTAGCAAAATAAAATACTTTACATCCAAAATCCGCGCCGTTTTGTCGGCCCGTTCTAAAAACCGACCCAATCGACCAAAGTGCCAACCCTCATTGTGGGACATGGTGGCCTCCATCACTCCGGCAAACATATGGCTTGCTTTTTTGACCTCCGGATAAAAGGCATAGAGCTTCGCCAGATCCGTAGACTGAGCTGCCTCTTCTACCTGTAGATAAAACTCATTGAGCTGTTCCCACATCTCCGAGGAGATAATCTCCCGCACCGAGCGAGCATTCTCCCTAGCAAACTTCACACAAGACCGAATTGAGTTGCCATACTCTGAGTCAAAGGTGAGAAACTTCAATACATTCTCCGCTGTTGCCTCACCATAGCGCTCTTTAAAGATATCCTGATCCCCCGTTGTGATTACCAAGGGTTCCCACTGCTGCATGGCCCCCATAGGGGTATCTAGCAACAGATGTAGATTTACCTCTACAAATCGAGACACATTCTCCGCCCGTTCCACATAGCGGTTCATCCAGTAAATTGAATCAGCAACACGACTTAGCATGGTTGTTCTTGAAAAAAAGGAGGTAAGGGAGAGGGGGAGGTAAGGGAGAGGGGGAGGTAAGGGAGAGGGGGAGGTAAGGGAGAGGGGGAGGTAAGGGAGAGGGGGCACGGCCCACCCAACGAGAAAGATAATTCTAATTCGTCGCCGCAACAACCCAAGTGTCTTTACTCCCACCGCCCTGAGAAGAATTCACCACCAGTGAGCCTTTTTTCAGCGCCACCCGCGTCAATCCCCCTGGATTTACATAGATATCTTCCCCATTCAAAATAAACGGTCGTAAATCCACATGACAGCCTTGAAACTGACTGTCAATCAATGCTGGTACCCGCGAGAGACATAGGGTGGGCTGAGCGATATAGCCCCTGGGGTTGGCCTTAATCTGGTTGGCAAAGGCGTTGCGCTCTGGGTCGGTGGCGTGGGGACCCACCAGCATCCCATAGCCGCCAGAGGCGTTGGTAGCTTTTACCACCAGCTCATCTAAATGGTCCAGCACATAGTCTTTTTGTTGGGAATTTTCACACAGGTAGGTGGGGACATTGGGAATGATTTGTTCTTCGCCCAGGTAGTAGCGCACCATGTCAGGTACATAGCTATAGACCATTTTGTCATCGGCTACCCCGGTGCCGGGGGCATTTGCGATCGCAACCCGTCCCTGACGATACACCTCCATCAGACCCGGCACTCCCAAAAGAGAATCGGATCGAAATGTGAGAGGATCCAAGAAATCATCATCAATCCGACGATAGATCACATCCACCCGCTGTAGTCCTTTGGTGGTCTGCATCTTTAAATAGCCGTCCGATACCACCAAATCTCGACCTTCCACCAGTTCAATCCCCATCTGCTGAGCCAGAAATGAATGCTCAAAGTAGGCAGAGTTGTAAATGCCAGGGGATAACAGCACCACCTGCGGCTCAGATACTCCGTCTGGGGCCAGATGGATTAGGGATGCCAGCAGCTGACTAGGGTAATTGTCCACCGGATTAATGTTCAGGGCCTCAAACAGAGCTGGGAATGCCCCCTTCATCACTCGTCTGTTTTCTAAGACATAGGATACCCCTGAGGGACAGCGAAGATTGTCCTCTAGAACGTACCAATTGCCGTTGCGATCGCGCACCAGGTCTGTCCCCGTAATGTGGCACCAGATCCCTTTAGGAGGCTTTAATCCGATACAGGGTTCCAGAAAACCAGATGCAGACTCAATCACCTCACGGTCAATCACCCCATCCTTAAGAATCTTCTGGTCGTTGTAAATGTCATCCAGAAAACAATTTAAGGCTTCAATCCGTTGTTTTAATCCCCGTTCTAGCCATTGCCATTCGTCGCCAGGCACTACCCGAGGCACCACATCAAACGGAAAGATCCGTTCCGTTCCTTGATTGTCGCTGTAGACGTTAAACGTTACACCCAGCTTAAACAACATATTTTGAGCCATCTGCTGCCGCAGCATCAGCTCATCAATGGAAATATTACTAATCCGCTTAACCAACAATTCTGCCGCTGGTCGAGGCACACCACGACTGACAAACAGTTCATCATAGAATTCGCCGGGATCGTAAGTGTTAAACACTGGACTATTTCCAAAAGCGTGCCGTATTCTACTGATTAGCCGTTATTGGTACTGTGAATTGTAAAAGTCCATACATCTGACAAAAATTTAATGTCAGATTAACTAATTCTGCAGGATATAGAACTGTCCATACACTTTCAAAATTTGACTTCAAAATTTGACTGGCAACAATCTCCCTAGCTCAGTCGATGGCCACAGCTGGAGCAAAAACGATCGTCAGGGGCTACTTTGGTACCACACTGGCTGCAAAACTGTCTGACGTTCGACGGCGCGTTTGATGATGTCGCATCCATCTTTAGTTCCATATCCCCCATCCGCATTTCCATCGGGTTCATGGTCATGCCCATCGGTTCCATCGGGGGCATATTCATTGATGAGGTTGTTGTCTGCTGCACCGAAAGCTGCTGCTGTTTGCCAGCGGCAGCGGCAGTACTCGTCGTCATACTAACGCTGTTCCCCTGGAGCTGAATACACAACTCTCCTTGAGATGTAAACAGCTTAAAGACTGCGCCATCATCACTTTGATAGGCTTCGGGGGGAGCTGTCCAGGGTCCCGTAATCATGCTGTTGCTAGTCTGTTGCTGTTGCCCCGGCATCTCCAGGGTTACAGTGACAATAGTTTGGTTACCCCGATTATCTAGAGAGACACGGTGACCGGTAGAGAGTTCACAGACATAAGCCATGGTGAGTCGGAGGAAATGGAGCAATGGGCTCTTACGGAGCAGTAGGCTCTTACGGAGCAATAGGCTCTTTAAGAGCAATAGGCTCTTTAAGAGCGATAGGCTCTTTAAATGATGCTCCCTAACCTGCAAAGTGGGAAAAAGATCAGCAATTCTTAATCCCTATTTCTCCATAAAATCTGTGGGTGTGATTGATTTTTTCCTTAGGGATTTCACTTAGGGAAACGCTGTAGAGCACCTTCCCATGGGGCTAATGCCAGAGCTGAGCATGCCCCATGCTGAAAAATTGCCCCCTTTGATTTCTTTGGAATCGTTGGCAGCAAGCTCTAGAAAGTTCAGATCCCTCATATCTCTAACTGAACTGTGCTTCTGATTGACCCCTCGACGTGATTTTGGGTTACTCGGTTGTCGATTAGAAACACAGTTTGGGAAACCATTTTCTTTAATCAACCTGTTCAAAGTGCGATAAGGAATATAATGCCCTGGTTCATAGCCAGCATTTTTCAAAATCAAAACACAGGCCCAAGAATATTTGCCGTTTAGAATTGCATCAATAATCAGGGCAAAATCTTCCTCACTCATGGAAGCTTTCATTTGTTCGGTATTAAACACCATGATTTATTATCCTCAAAAGTATTATAGTTTGTTCTCAATTTGATCCTTGGTTCAATCGTTTGACAGAAGACTAATTTACACATTTAGAGAGCTTTCTTTTAGTTGTCGAATCGGATCCAATAAAAAATCGACAATGCGACGTTTGCGAATCACAATTTCTGCCTTGGCTGTTTGCCCCGCCTTAAGGTCAATCATTTCTTTTTCATGGATGACGTAATCTTGTTCCAGGGCAATTTCAACAGCATAAACGGCCCCCATGTGCTCATCTAATTTTGAATCAGGTGAAATCGACATGACCGTGCCTGAGACAACACCATATTGTTGATAGGGGAACGCATCAAACTTTATTTGTACGCCCATCTCCTTTGTTACTAACCCTGCTTCTTTAATGGGGAGCATGGCTGACAACACCAATGGGGTTTCTGCAGGGGCAATTTCGATCATGGTCTGTCCAGGCTGAGCCACCTCACCCACGTTGCTAATATTGATGGCAGATATGGTTCCACTAACGGGAGCATGGAGAAACATTTGCTCTAAGTTGGTCTGGGCTGCTTTTAAGAGTGTGCGGGTTTCAGCAATTTCTGCATCCAGGTTGTTGGCTTCTAGCTGTAGCCTTTTGAGCTTTTCCTGGGCTTCCAACTCACTGCGGGTGGCTTCGGCTAGCCTGAGTTCCAGCTGGGCATTTAATTGTTCGGTTTGGGCCAGGGCCTGTTGCACCTGCCCTTGCCGTTCAGTCATTATGCGATGACGATCCCGTAGGGTTTGTTCAACATCAAATAAATATTCGGTAGAAATAGCCCCTTCCTCTAAAAGGGATTGCAGACGCTGTAGGCGAGATTCGTTGGCGTCTAAATCAACCGTCAGCTGTGTGACTAAGGTTTGATTGGTATGAATATGGGCCTGGGACTCAAAAATGGCGGCTTCTTGAGTCTGAATCTCGGCATTGGCAATGGCACGCTGGGCGCTGGCTTCTTGCTGGGTTTGATTAATTAAGGCCTGAGTCTGTTGCAATTGATTGGTCAATGCTGTCAGGTTTTGTGACAATCGTTCCACATCGGATTGCAGTAGTTCGGTGTCCATCTCCATGACCAGCTGCCCAGCTTGAATGCTGTCCCCTTCTTGCACCCAAATATTGGATACTTCACCGGCAGTCACCGGTTGGACTTTGTAGGTATCCCCCTCTGGCACCAGCTGACCTTGGGCATGGCTGACTTCTTGCATGGTGCCAAACCAGGCCCAGGTGCCAAACATACAGGCAAACAGAAAACCCACTAAAATCATATATCTGGGTAAGGCGGCGGGGGGATGATCGAGGGTAGTCTGCAGCGATTCACTCCAATTAGACGTACTCTCTGGCGCTGGAGCAGGTTTGGAAACGGGTTGAGCAGATGGCTGAACGCGCTCAGGCGATGTTACTGGGTTATGTTGAGTTGGTTTTGCGGGAAATCTTTGGCTAGGAATTTGAGGTGATTCTAATACAGCGGCCTGAGCTGTATTTTCAAATTCTGGACGTTTTGACTGTTTTAACATGCCACCGCTCCATCTACAGATCAAGTTGTTGTTGTGCGAGATGATGATATAAACCTTCGGCTGCCATTAACTCACCATGGGTTCCTTGTTCTACCAGGACGCCATGGTCTAGCACCAGAATTTGGTCGGCATTGCGTACGGTTGAGAGCCGATGGGCAATGATAAACGTGGTGCGATCTCGGCTGATCTGGGTGAGATTTTGC
>JBCCJR010000387.1:0-5256 GCA_039045805.1 Cyanobacteria bacterium P01_C01_bin.118 | reverse complement strand
GATGTGGCAAAGTTGTTGGCGGATTTGCGGAGTATTGGTGGGAAGAAGGTTTCGCTGGCGGTGGAGTAATCGAGATGTAAGCATGTCCGTCCCCTTCGGCTCCGCTCAGGGAATGCTGTCCTACCACTCCTGACAATGAGTGAGCTATCCTACAGTAGATAGCTAAGCTAGCTTCTCATGGTTTCGCCGTTTCCTGGGTTTAACCCGTATTTAGAGCATCCTGCTATCTGGCCAGGGATTCACCACTGGTTAATCATTGGCTTGGCAGGGTACTTATCACCCCAACTGCGTCCTCAGTATCGGGTTGCGGTGGAAGTCCGGATGTATGAAACCATTGGCGAACAGTCGTTACTTGTCGGCATTCCTGATGTAACTGTTAATCAATCTAAGCGGAATCAAGCTCCTGATAGTCAGGAATCGCGCTCAGGCAGCATTGCTACGATTCAGACTAAACCCCAACGGGTAACGGTTCCCGTCACTGAAACAGTTAAACAAGGATATTTAGAAGTTCGGGAAGTTTCTACAGGACAGGTAATCACAGCGATAGAAATTTTATCTCCTGTGAATAAACGGATGGGTAAAGGACGACAACAATACGAGGAAAAGAGAAATCGCATTCTCAATACTCAAACCCACTTGGTAGAGATTGATTTGCTAAGAGAAGGTAAGCCTATGATGGTTTTAGGTGAAGTCTCTGACAGTGATTATCGGATTTTAGTAAGTCGTGGAGACTGCCGTCCCCAGGCTGATCTCTATGGGTTTGATTTACAAGATCCGATTCCTACGTTTCCATTACCTTTGAAGAAAACTGATGAAAATGTGTTGGTGAATTTAGAAGAGCTGTTACAAAATGTTTATGAGCAAGGTAGCTTTGACCTGGCCATTGATTATGCTCAGCCACCTAATCCACCCCTGTCATCAGAAAATAGTGATTGGGTAGATAAGTTATTAAAAGCTAAAGACCTTAGATAGATTCTCCTAGGGCAGTAGAGTGTCAAACTGTCAGCAATCGTTCTTTGAGAGATTCTCAGACTTGGCGTGAAATGCCTATAGATGAATGTTGGCAGCTAAGCAAAAGTGCGTTGGCATAGAGATAATTGCTTAAACACTGCCAGTCTTCTAATGATAAGAAGATATCCTCAGCTGTGAGTTCTAAGGCATTGAGATAAGTTTTTTCTAGCTCATCAATATAGCTTTCCCATATGTTCGCTGTTGCCGATGATTGTGGTATTTTGCCCTTTTGGATTTTTAACTGGTTAAGTAAGTTCTGAGAGGCTTTAAGGATTTTCTCGACGTCCCTGACCTCTTGACGAACTTTACTCACTTGCCCCACAATATGGCCACCCGCTTTCCATAGTTGCTCAAATAGTGGAACAGCAATACCACCGATGGCACTTTCTAGCATGTCTGACCTCATCAACCGGAGTAGCCTATAAGATAGCTAATTTTTAGCAATTGACTCCATTGAGATCGCAGTTACCCAATCCCTCACGACGGTTAGTTAACACAACTAATGACAGTACTTGGCTGCTGTAAACTGACGGAGAAGCCGCCGCATCTGCCCCATGGAATCCAGCTTTTTAACCGCCGTCTTTCTCCCCCTAGCCCTATTTATCATCATGCTAGGTATGGGACTGGGGCTCACCCTTGACGACTTCAAACGAATTTTAATAGAGCCCAAAGCCGTTATCCTGGGGCTGATTGCTCAGCTAATCCTTTTACCCTTTGTCGGTTTTGTACTAATCAGCTTTTTCTCTCCCCGACCAGAGATCGCCGTTGGAGTCATGATTCTGGCCGCCTGTCCCGGTGGCCCCACCTCAAACTTGATGACCTACCTAGCCAAAGGAAATGTAGCACTGTCCATTACTCTGACGGCCATTAGCAGTTTGATTACTGTGTTTACTATTCCTCTGGTAGTGAACCTGGCCATGAGAACATTTCTGGGAGCCGAAACTGCGCTGCAGTTACCCTTGGCGGAAACCGTACTTCAAATCGCAGTAATTACGCTAATTCCCGTTTCCTTGGGGATGATACTACACAACAAAGCACCCAAGTTCGCCGCCAGGGTGGAAACTTGGGTAAAGTGGCTGTCTTTATTTTTCTTGGGATTAATTATTGTTAGCCTGCTGGTAAAAGAACGAGCCAATGTACTGGACTTTTTTGTCCAGGTGGGTGGGATAACCTTGGCTCTGATGATTGTTGCAATGTCCCTAGGCTATGCGATCGCAACTCTATCCCAGCTAGACCGCCGCAGCGCCACTTCCATCACCATAGAAGTCGGGATTCAAAACGGAACATTAGCAATTGCGATCGCAAGCGGCCCAACATTTCTCAACAATCCCACTATGGCTATCCCTGCCGCCATCTACGCATTACTCATGTTTGCCGTCAGCGGTGCCTTTGCCGGATGGGCTCAGCACCGCAGGCCCTTAAGCGCTAAATAGCACCAGTACTTAACCTTTACGACGTCCTTTAACCAGAGCACCTAGACCGGCCAACAGAAACGCTGCTGTGGTCGTAGGCTCAGGTACCTGAGTTGGATTGTCAATCGGTGGAGTTGGTGGTGTAACCGGAGGAGTCGGTGGTGTAACCGGAGGAGTCGGTGGCGGATTGCCATTACCGATAGGGCCATCACCATCACCAGGAACAGGCTTAGGCTTGTCAATTTGGTCCGGCTCCTTTGGAGGTAAAACACCAATGGCATCAAAGGCCCAAACGTTTGTGCGAACATTGCCAGCAAAATCGCAAAATACGCTGCCAGGTGCACACCGAGCAAACAGATCCCCCGTAAAGTTACCCGTACGGATAAATCCATCGGATAAGTTATTGCCTACGGCAAAGTTGGCATACTGAGTGAGCGCCAGGGTATAGTTACCAGCTGCTAGCTCTGCTTCTAACAAGCTGTCATAAGCTTGATTAGCGTCTTCGTCTCTGGCAACAGTCCCCGTAGTGTCATCATCGTTGAGAAACAACAGATTACCATCGCCATCAAACAACGTTAAGACTGGGTCAAACCCGCCGGGCAAAATTTCTGTACCATCTGCCTGCGTGCCGCCACCATAGGAAAAGGTTCTAAGGATAACGGTGGACTGTTCGCTAACGCTAAATTCAAATAGCTCGACATCAGCATCTTGGTCAAAGGTGCCACGGAGAGAAAAATCCGCAGCGTTTGCGTTACCGCTGATACCCAGTGTGGTCACCATTGCTCCGGCGACCACTCCCATTAGGGCTGACAATGGTTTCATCGGAATTTCTTAAAAAGGAAGAACTGTTGAAGCGTTTAACTGTTGCTCTGCCGGTCTACAGGGAAATAGTTAGCCTATCGGAATCTTTAGAATGGTTTCGTAGGCTTTTAACGGCGTTAGCGCAACAACGGTAGAAATCTGATAAAAGCGGTAGTCTTACACGGTACGGTAGGAGATATCTGTCTCTCTACTGGGTAGCAATACGTTGGGATACTTGTGTCTCGCCTGATATAGACAATCTATTGAATAGATCGCAACATCAACAACCCCTGATGCTCAACTTCAACAAGAACTCAATTAATCTCCGCTAGATGTGAAATTCCCCTATGATTCGTTCACATTGCCGGGAAAAAAGTCCGTAAGGCCTGGGATAGCTAAGCTTTTATACCTATTGGCTGCCAAATTTTTTATAGAATGTCAACCGCCACAGTGGTGGAATCTGTAGAAGTTATTGCCGTTTCCAGTCGGCAATGTTCCATGTGTGTAGATCCCATGGTGTTAGATCAATGCCGGTGAGGCGATTGCTGACGGCGTCAATATCAGCGCGATGGACAATGGGCAGTACGGCGTAGTCTTTGATCAGGGTATCGTTCATCTCCATTAGCAGGGCCGCCCGTTTGTCGGCGTTGAGTTCTGTGGTGGACTGCTGCCACAGCTGGTCGTAGTCGGGATTGCAGTAGCGGCTATAGTTTTGGCCCGACCAGCTGTTTTCTTTTTGGCTGACCTCGTCGCAGGTATAGGTTTTGAGATAAGCGCCGGGATCTGGGTTGGTGTTGCCGGTGGCAAACATTTGCAAGTCGGCGTAGAAGTGCTCTACGGTGTCTTCGCTAGCGGGATCTCCAGAAAAGTAAACGGCGGGGTCCAGGGACCTAAGTTCGGTGCCAACACCAATGGCAGCCAGGTTCTGCTTGATAATTTCCTGGGTCTTTTGACGCACGGGGTTGACTGAGGTGATAAACAACACCTGCATTTCAGTGCCGTTGCGATCGCGGGTTCCATCTCCATTACTATCCACCCAGCCTGCTTCATCCAACAGCTGATTTGCCTGGTCCAGGTCAAAGGCGTAGCTAGTGTTAGCTGAGCGGTATCGGTCGGGGGAAACTAGAAAATTTACAGTGCCCTGCCCTGCTGGCCCATAGAGCTGGTCTGCAATGGTATCGCGGTCTATAGCCAGACTAAAGGCCTGACGCACCTTGATATCACTAAAAAATGGATGGGGAAAGTCTACGCTGGAGCGTTCACCGCTATCCGCCGTCTGGTTTGGATCACTAAAGTTAAACAAAATGCGTTCCACCAGGGCCCCAAAGCTGGTGACAAACTGCCCCTGACCGCCAGATTCTAGCTGTTTAAGTATTGGGGCTTCCACCTGAATGTTATAAGCAAAGTCAGCATCGCCCGTTTGCATCACGGCCCGTGCGGCTGAGGCGGCGTCTCCACCACCTTTTAGCTCCACTCGCTCAAAGCTAACTGGATCCCGGTAGTGGGGATTGGGTTCATACACCACCACATCTCCCGGTTTAAATGTGGTCACCTGGTAAGGACCGGTGCCAATGGGCTGCAGGTTTGCAGGGGCAGTGCGTACATTGTCCCCATTAAAGTCTTTGAACGCATGGGCCGGTAAAATCATGCCCGTGGTGCCAGTAAACACCAATGACCAGGCAGGATTGGGTTCTGTAAAGGTGATTTTTACCGTAGTGGGGTCGATGGCCTCGACTGACTCGATGGTTTCGTAGGCCCCGGCAGTAGTGCTGCCCACCTCCGGATTGCTCAATAATGTATAGGTAAAGGCCACATCCTCTGCCGTAAATGGGGTGCCGTCTGACCACAGCACATCGGACCGTAGTTTCCAGGTAACAGAGGTGCCGTCGCTGGCTACGCTCCCATTTTCCACAGAAGGAATTTCGGCGGCTAAAAAAGGTTTTAAGTTACCGGCGGTGTTAAAGCTGGCCAGGGGCTCCAGGGTAATGCGGCTGGCTTCTGAATCTTTAAACCCGTTGGATAGGTGCGGATT
>JBCCJR010000386.1:0-5281 GCA_039045805.1 Cyanobacteria bacterium P01_C01_bin.118 | reverse complement strand
ATGGTCCTCTAGACCAGCAACAGCCAGCCCCTAAGGTGGCCAAGCGCTTGTCGTAGTAAATTAATGTCTCTAGCTCTCTCTAAAATCATTGTGGCCATAGCCAATTTTTAGAGAACGCGTATAAAACCTATGGCTGCTAAAAACTCTCTGGCTTTTTTAGCAGTACAACTCTGACATAACCTTACCTATTTAACTATCTTCAACTACGTAGATTCTCCACGTCAGCACGGTTAATTTAGACGCAGACTTTAGCATTCGTCTGATGATTTTTGACAATTTTCAGAGTGCAACTATCAGGCTGTAGCCGTTTGAACGCCCTAGCATTTCTGTCATTGCCTCAACTCATAACGCTGGCAGGAACAGATGCAGACAGCCCAGTTATACAGGTATCTCAGAGCACAAATCAAAAATAAATTGTTTCAACCTCTTGTCAAGGGTTGAATACACCCTCAAACTAAATAATGAATTAATAAACTGCGCTAGTGAGACGATCCTGTGAAAAGAGTTCTTTCGATTATTCTCGGCGGTGGTGCTGGCACTCGCCTCTACCCTTTAACTAAGTTTCGTGCAAAGCCCGCAGTTCCTCTAGCCGGTAAATATCGATTGATTGATATCCCAGTTAGTAACTGTATTAACTCAGAAATATTAAAAATCTACGTTCTCACGCAGTTTAATTCCGCCTCCCTCAATCGCCACATCACTCGGGCCTACAATTTCTCCCAATTTAGTGACGGTTTTGTCGAAGTGCTGGCCGCCCAGCAAACCCCAGAGAGTCCCAGCTGGTTTCAGGGCACTGCTGACGCCGTTCGCAAGTATCTATGGCTGTTTGAGAGCTGGGATGTGGATGAGATTATCATTCTCTCCGGTGACCATCTTTACCGCATGGACTATGGCAAATTTGTCCAGCGTCATCGTGATACAGGCGCTGATATCACCTTGTCGGTGGTGCCCGTGGGCTACAAGGTTGCCCCTAGCTTTGGTCTGATGAAAATTGACGGCTCTGGACGCGTGGTTGACTTCCATGAAAAACCTAAAGGTGATGACCTGGAAGCCATGAAAGTGGATACCACCACTCTGGGGCTTAATCCTGAGCAGGCGCAGGAAAACCCCTTTATCGCGTCCATGGGTATTTACGTCTTTAACAAACAGACATTGATTGATCTGCTACGGCGTTCCCCCGAACAAACTGACTTTGGCAAGGAAATTATTCCTGGCTCTGCCCGTGACTACAATGTTCAGGCTTATCTCTTTGATGGATACTGGGAAGATATTGGTACCATCGAAGCATTTTTCAATGCCAACCTGGCCCTGACTCAACAGCCTCGCCCCCCGTTTAATTTCTATGATGAAGCCGCTCCAATCTATACAAGAGCACGCTATCTTCCCCCCAGTAAAGTGCTGGATTCTAAGATTACTGAGTCCATCATTGGTGACGGCTGCATTATTAACAAATGCAGCATTCATCGTACGGTAATTGGCTTACGTCAGCGGATTGGGGCTAATTGTGAAATCGAAGATGCCCTGCTGATGGGGTCTGATTACTATGAATCTAGTGAAAGTCAGCAGCATCTAACCCGTGGCAAAATCCCTGTGGGTATTGGTGAGGGGACTATTATTAAAAAGGCCATTGTCGATAAAAATGCTCGCATTGGCGGCAATGTGAAAATCCTCAACAAGGAAAATGTCCAGGAAGCTGAACGGGAAGATTTGGGCTTTTATATCCGCAGTGGCATCGTCGTTGTGCTTAAGAATGCTGTAATTCCTGACGGGATGATTATTTAAGAGAGGGCGGGCACGGCCCATCGTTTGATGAATATGGTCCCTTGAAAGGGCTCCCAAAATTGGGAGCCCTTTGCCATATTTGCCATAAATGTCGTTATTCAATCTGGGGTTTATTCTGGTGGTAATGGATTTGGTGGGCTGTGCCCACACTACAAGGGCTTAAAGATAGATGGATTTTCGCGAAAGCCTGACAATGGCCGTTAAAACCCTAACTGCCAGCAAACTTCGCAGCGGTCTAACCATGCTGGGAATCATCATTGGCAATGCCTCGGTAATTTCGATGGTGGGCCTGGGGGAAGGGGGACGCCGCTATATCAACGAGCAGCTCCAAGGGTTGGGGCCTAATATTTTATTTATTGTGCCGGGCAATCGAGAAACCCGTGAGCTGGGAGGACTGGAAATCACTCGGAATCTTGTTTTAGCTGATGCTGAGGCCATTGCGGAACAGGTTCCATCAGTGATTTCTGTGGCCGCTGAAAATACAACACCGGGTCTGGTTACGTATCTCAACCGCAATGCTAAGGTCAATGTGATTGGCACCAATCCGGCCTTTATCGCAGTCCGAAATTTCTCCACAGCCCAGGGGCGGTTTATTTCTGATTTGGATATGAAACGCACCAGTGCCATTGCGATTTTGGGAGGTTCTTTGGCCGAACGTCTATTTGAGGAGCAGGTACCGCTGGGTCGCTCCGTACGTATTAATAATATTTCCTTTGAAGTGGTGGGGGTGTTAGCAGTACAGGGATCCAACCTGGGAATAAACTATGACGATGCTGTGATGATTCCCATTACCACCCAAGCAAGTCGGATTGTTGGCCGCACCTCTCCCTACGGTATTGAGGTGGGCTTTATTTCAGCGACCGCCCGTGATGCTGACAGTCTACAAACGGCAGAGTTTCAGGTAACTAATCTATTACGTTTACGCCACGGTATTGTTGACCCGGATGAGGATGATTTCTTTATTCAAAACCAGGACACGCTGCTCACTATTGCCGATACCATTACAGGAGCTTTAACGTTGATGCTGGCTGCGATCGCAAGCATTTCTCTCCTGGTAGGCGGCATCGGCATTATGAATATCATGCTCGTCTCAGTGCGCGAACGCACCCAAGAGATTGGTCTCCGCAAAGCCGTTGGCGCATCTCAAAATGACATTCTCATTCAATTTTTAATTGAGGCCATTATCCTCTCTGCCGCTGGTGGCATCATGGGCACGCTGCTTGGCATCAGCGGCATTAGTCTCCTCAGTCTATTGACCCCCTTCGAATCCTCTGCTTCCATCGGTGCCATTGTGATCGCCGTTGGCGTTTCCGGTAGCATCGGTCTATTTTTTGGCGTTATTCCCGCCCGTCAGGCCGCCAAGCTCGATCCGATTGTAGCTTTGCGTAGCATTTAACGACATTCCCAATTCCCTAACCAATGCCAGCTTTAATTAAGCTCCAACACATTGCCAAAATTTACGGTAGCGACAACACCGAAGTTAAAGCACTTTGGGACGTTAGTCTCACCATTAATCAGGGAGATTATTGCGCCATTATGGGGCCTTCGGGGTCGGGCAAGTCCACCGCCATGAATGTGATTGGTTGTTTAGATCGCCCCACCCAGGGACGTTACTTTTTTGATGGTCAGGATGTGGCTCAGCTGAGGGATGATGCCCTGGCCATTATCCGCAATCGTAAAATCGGATTTGTCTTTCAACAATTTCATCTGCTCCCTCAACTCAGTGCCCTGGACAATGTTGCCCTACCCATGGTGTATGGGGGCATTGCCGCCGCTGAACGACGTCAGCGCGCCACCGACGCACTACAACGGGTAGGGTTAGGCAATCGACTCACCAATAAACCCAGCCAGCTATCCGGTGGTCAACAACAGCGGGTGGCCATCGCTCGGGCCATCGTCAATCGCCCCCTGTTGCTGTTAGCCGACGAACCTACTGGGGCCCTAGATACCACCACCACCGATGAAGTGATGAAAATTTTTAAAGAACTCAATCAGGGAGGGATTACGGTGGTCATGGTGACCCACGAACCAGCCGTCGCCAGGCTCACTAAGCGGGTGGCATGGTTTCGGGATGGTCAGGTGATCAATGCCCATATGCAACCTGAGGATGTTAGCTATGGAGCCCTGGTGGAGTAAGTAGGATTACTGACATAAGTACGTAAGATCACGGGAATTAGATGGTAGGCTATGAGCCATATATCTTTTCGAATTTTTAAGAAAGTTCGACTTTAAGCTGTTCCCGATGCATTGCCATGAATCAGTCAACCATCTGCTAATCCAGGGGAGAACTCTCAATGAACTTTGGCCATCGCTATGGGCTATCCCTGCTGCTAGCCTTGAGTCTTAGCACCGTAAAACCCGCCATTGCCCAGCAGTTTCGCAGCGCTGAGGCTGCCCTGGAACAAGGGGTAATCTATGTCCAGCAGGGGCAACTGGATGCAGCGATCGCAGCGTTTCAAAGTGCCATTAGCCTTGACCCTACCTTAGCAGTAGCCCATTACAACCTGGGCTTAGCCTACCGAGAACAAAAACAGATGCAGGCGTCTGCTGATGCTTTCTGGCAAGCGACTCAGGCTGATCCAGAGTTTACGATGGCCTATGTCAATTTAGGGGCGGCATTACTGGATGGCGGCAATTTGGAACAAGCCGAAAGCTATCTAAAAAGAGCCGTTACCCTGGAACCTGAATTGGGTATTGCCCATTACAATTTGGGTCTGGTGCAACGACGTCAAGGTAAATTGGCAACGGCATTAGAGTCATTTTTGTCTGCCGTTGACAACAGCCCTCAGGCCCCAGAAATCCACTATCAAATTGGTCTGATTTATCTACAACAAAATCAGCTGGATGGTGCTGTACAAGCGTTAGAAGCGGCCATCACCCTCGATAGCAACTATCCAGAGGCCCATTATAATCTAGGCATAACTCATTTTGGCCGAGGTGAATCAGACCTAGCCCTAGAGCATTTTGATCGGGCTATACAGCTCTATCCTGATTTTGGTCATGCCTACTATTCAAAAGGCCTAGCTTTAGCAGAGTTAGGGCGCACAGACGAAGCTGAACAAGTCCTAAATCAGGCCCTGGGCCTTTATGTTAACCAGGGGCGTAGGGAGTGGATAGCTAATACTCAGGCACAGCTTGAGAGAATTCGCCAATAAAAATATAGTTTGGCACACATAGTTCAGACCATACGTGATTGCTAGAAGCCTTAAATAGCGACAGTTATGTGTGCCGCAAACTATTGATTTTTGAACGTTCCTCAAAGACCCTCAACATTGAAAAAATCAATTTCAAATGCACGCGCCTGGCCACTTTCCAAAAGAGCCAGGTTACCTTTTAACTGTCGCCAAACAAAGGCTCCAATCAGAAACGTCATTGGTAATGACACACCATAGGACACCAAAGCTGGTGTTCTAAAACAGCCTAAACCTGATGCCAGAAAAACAGAAGTGCCTGCACACATCCCTATAAAGGATAATAGGATGTTTATTTTGCCAAGCTT
>JBCCJR010000385.1:0-5283 GCA_039045805.1 Cyanobacteria bacterium P01_C01_bin.118 | reverse complement strand
GGCAACACCGCCTCATCCAACCCAATTCTCGCTCCCACGCTAGCTGGACGATAGCTCGTATCCCCCGAGTTTTGAATTGCTGCACTACCCCCTTCTAGACGTTCTACCCAGGGTAGCGCCATAGCTGCATTAGCAGTAAATCCTAAGCCACAGAAAGATAGAACAACAATCCGCCAAAGATTATTCATTGCCCGATGTCTCCAACTCCCGAAGTTCATACATCCCTACCCACGCATTTTCATCCGGGTCAACAAGAACTGCATTACTCAAACACTGGTCCCATGCTTCATTAGCTTTTTTAAGCTGCTGCTGAGCATCTTCTACCTGAGCCAGAAGACAGTAGGCGGCTGCACGAGCACTGCCCGTTTCCTTGTGTAAAGACATTTCTATTAACTCATCTTTAATAGGAGGTGCTTGTAGTATGTTCTGATCAAAGTCAATGGCTTCAAGTAGTTCAGTTTTTGCCTCGTCGTAACGTTGCTGATTAAGCCTTACCCAACCCAAATTCTTAAGGAGGTTGTAGTTTACATCCGCAATTTTTGCATCGGTGTCTGCTAAATCTGCATCCACCTTGTTCTGTGCTCGAATCAACAGTGGAGCCGCGTCGCGCTCATTCCCCTCTACCAAATACAGCCTTGCAAGATTATTGTGGGCGCTTAGCCATACATCCAAAGGCATATTCTCAAGATCGCTCTCGACTACTACCTGGTATTTCTCTTTTGCCTGGTCATATTGCTGTAAGTCTTCATACACTAGCCCTGTATGAAACTGAGCCTCTGGATAGTCTGGTCGTAACGACAGCGCCGTTTGGTAATCGCTAAGGGCACTGTCTAACCGACGACTTTGGTAATGTTGCCAACCCCAGTCGTTATACCAGGTTGCGACCCACGGTAAGGACCCATGAATCGCGGCGACACAGACAAACACAGCGCCAGCGGCTCCAAAGCTCCATTCATGCCAGTATGCTTCTGATATATTCTGCTTTTTAAGAAACTTCTGCCAGGCTTCTCGACCTGATGCGGTCAATGCACCTTTTCCAGCAACCAGGGTCAAAACACTTTGAGCCACAATCGGCAATGTCCCTGCTGAGCCAATGCCGCCACCCCAAAATCGAGCGGCTGTGTTGAGTACTAAACTGGCAGACGCACTGAGAAAAATAATGGAACCCATCTGCCATAGCCAGTCTTGCTTAGAAAGCCAGGACTGTTTGGGGGGATGAGGCGATGGCCACCACCAGGCGGCTGATGTGATACCTAGCTGCTTTTTCAAAGGCAGTAGCGCTTTGAGGTGATCTGCGATTAAAGCCTGGCAGTCTTTGAGCCGCTGATCCAGTTCCTGCAATGTGATCAAAGCCTGGCCTGACGATATCTGTTGAGGCGACACCTGATGAATTGCGTCTCGGGCTAGTAAAACGTCTAAAATGTCAGCGAGCTGTGGCTGTGGGTTATCTTTCAGGACATTAAGCGCTTTTTGATAGTGCCCAATCAGGGTTTGATAGTCTGGGCTGGAAATGTCTGATGAATGCTCCATTGGCCTTGTGGATCAAAACGTTCCTGGGCTCTTCCCTTTGCAGCATGCCATAACCTGACTACCAGCACAGCCGCAGCGGCAGATGGGGACGAAAGTCCATGGTTTGCCCCTGGGTCTCATCGTTAAATCCTAGCTCCATGAGGGAATCAGGGGCTGGACGAAACTCAATGCCGTCGGTTTCTGCAAGAGTGCTAACGATGGTCTGGGATGCATTGCGATCGCAACCAAAAATGGTGAGACGTGTAACCGTTTGTAGACCATGGCCATGGCCACCGTCAGGGGAGTTATCCTTCAGCTGGGCGAAATACAAGTAGAACATAAATGGTTCTGTCAATGCTTCAGAATTTTCTCCAACCCAAATGTACCAAGGCTCCGGAAGATAACTAGGGGTATAGCGCCAACCGGGAAACGGGGTTTGTTCTGTAGGTGTGTCGGCAGCTGGGCGCAGACATATGCCAAATGGGGATGCTCCTGGCTGCTGATCTCGTCGCCACAGGACTGATAAATCTGACGTCTGGGACTCGGCTGCATCAGCTACCCACAGCAGCTCCAGCATCATGTTCTTAAAGAAAAATCGTCGATTGGCGGTGCCTTGACCAGGATGGGTGTTGGGTGGCCCTTCTACCAGGCCAAATTCCACCAGTTTTTCGGCTTCAGGCGCGCCCACACTGGTCAATATAAAGACATGATCGAGTTCAAACTGCTTTGTCATAATGCGAATTTGCCCAGTCAGGCAGTAGTCTACTACTAGACATACGGCCAAACTAACGCGAAATTCAGCAGTGGAAAAAACGACTTACCACGATTCTTTTTTTGACCAGCTTTTTATTCGTTTATTTGCTAGCAAAATGTCGAATGCTGTGGGAGAGCGCAGCAGTCAGCCGGGCTATGACGGTTTTGTGGAGCTTTCTCAAAAGATTATGCAGGGGCGTAATTCTCAGCAACAGCAGCAGCTAGTGGCGGTGGTGCTGCAGTCCTTAGTGCCAGCCCCAGTGCTGTGGGGGATTCGCATGTTTTTCTCCCCGACTCAGCTGGTGTGTGAACTCAACGCCTGGTTTGCCACCCAGCTGTTTGAATGGCTGGTGGGTCCCTGTGAAGTGCAGGCTGTTGAGGTGAAAACGGCAACAGGGCAAATCCGTGAGCAAAAAAGCAATGTCCACATTAAAAAATGCCGCTACTTGGAACAAAGCGGCTGTGTGGGGATGTGTGTCAATATGTGCAAGCTGCCTACTCAACAGTTTTTTACGGAAAAGTTTGGCATTCCTCTGACGATGACGCCTAATTTTGAGGATCTTAGCTGCGATATGGTATTCGGCCAGGCACCGCCACCGTTAGAAACCGAAGATGCGTATCAGCAAGCTTGTTTGGATGATTGTACGGTGGCTGGTTCGGTTAAAGCCTGCCCCAAGGTACGGACTTGAGGCAGGTGTTGGCGGTTTACCATGGGCTGCTAATCATGGAAAAGCCTGCCCAGTAAAACGGATGGGATAGGGAGTCCGCACTGTTGGTAAATCCAGAGGACTTTTGCAGCTGACTGACGTCGATGGCCTCGGGGGTGTCATGGAGCAGATTTAGCTGTGCCTGGCGCAGGGCTTCGGCTTTGGTCATGGTCTGGGGAATCTGGCGATAAAACTCACTCATTAGAGCGAGGGTGCCAGTGTCGCTGACGTCCCACAGACTGGCGACGGCTGATTTGACTCCGGCTCTCAGGGCTATACCAGCAAATCCTAGCTCGGCGTTGCTGTCCCCCAAGGCGGTCTCGCAGGCGCTCAATACCAGAAGCTCCAGGTTGGGCAGCTGCCAGTCGAGGTTATTCATCTCTGCCAGGGTAAGCCGCTGGTCCCATAGCTGGATGTAGGAGTTGTCGGGTCTGCCGGGTTTGAATTCGGCATGGGTGGCCAGGTGGACGATGTCGTAGGATTGGCGGCCCAGTAGGGTGTTGAAATTGTCCAGGGTAAAGCTTTGGTTGAGCAGAGAGCGACCTTGCCAGTTGCGATCGCGCCCCTCTGCGGTCCTTAACTGCCAGGTAATATTCGACAGCTCAAGGGGGACTGCCGGTAATGGTTCCAGGTCCGTAAACTCAGATGCTCCCATGGCCAACACATTACCCGGTTCAATCGGCTCATAGTCCGTATCGATCAGGTTAAAAGCAGGGATGCGGGTGGTCTTGTACTTCTCCACCAAAAACTGGTTGCCATCGTGGAGGGCGGGCAACGCCAGACCCCGTAGACCATCACCAAAACATACTAGTAAGGTGTCCACATCAGCGGGTTCTAAAAACTCAGCCTCATAGGGACCAATCAGCCAGTCATAGAGTTTGCGAGCGGCTGGCATATAGGCATTACCAGACGGGCGGGTAATATTTCGCCGAAACTGTGCCATTGTTTTATCCAACAGCTCTCGGGGCACATCGTACAAATCCCGAACGATGGGTTCACCATTGGGGGTGATCAATACCAGATGTAAGTGATCTGCCCGAGGGATAGCCCAGAGAATAGCGGGAGTAGTGTCCGTTTCTGCCTCTAGACGGGCCAATGTAATCGCCATCTCTTCTGGCGTTTGGGTCACGTCCGCCAAGTCTTCACCAAAGTAGGTTTCATATTCTGACTCTAGCCTGAGCTCCATATTGACCACTTTCTGGCTAAGGGTTAGCTCTTGGGCCATTACGTAGGTAGGGGCTACGATCAGCAAGCAGGCTAGGGGAGCCAGCAGCCATTGCAACGCTTTGCGCCGCCATCGCAGGGTGCGAGGTAAAAAAATCATGATGCTACATCCTAGATTTATAGCTTTACGTCCATCGCTCAAAACATCAGTACCTGCTGGCAATTTCAGCAAGCAACAGCTATGGACAGGGACATAGGCTGATACATTCAGCCCATGGATTAGATAGGTGCAACTACATAGACGCTAGCGTGACTCCGCACGGCCAACCAGGAAAGTGTCATAGTCTGTAAATGTCTGTAGCTATGGCTTTGAGACATTTACAGTCCCTGTGGCAGCGGTTTAGGGGATAGCAGATGCGTTATGGACGTCGGTATAAGTTCAGACTCCGATTGGTCTTTGGTAGTTAGGGGTAAAGTCCTGATTATGTACTCATTGTCTATGCAGCCGACCCAATTTCCGTCATGCTAGATACCGAAGCTGAGCTGTTGCTGATTGCGCGATGAGTTATCCCTAGGGATGATTACGATCAAATCTTTTCATCGGATTGATGAAGGTTAGCCCTCAGCACTGCCCGTTTTTGCGATTGCTGATTTGAGGATAAGGCGATTTATAGCGTTTGCTATTTGACTGTTTTGAACAGCTAAGGCCATCCTGAGGATCAGCAATGCCACATTTTTAACAAAAGGACGATTAGAGGAGTTATCACACCATGGCAGATATGGATCCAGTTAAATTAATGAAGCAAGAAGTGGGTCGTGCTGCAGCGGCTCAGGTAAAGTCTGGCTCGATTGTGGGTCTGGGTACGGGGTCCACCACTGCATTTGCGATTCAGTTTATCGGCGAGCGGCTGGCGGTTGGCGAAATTACTGACATCGTAGGTATTCCCACATCTTTTCAGGCGTCGGTACTGGCTAAAAAGCATGGCATTCCCCTCACTACACTGGATGAAGCGCCCCGGATTGATATTGCCATTGATGGTGCCGATGAGGTGGATCCTCAGCAAAACTTGATCAAGGGTGGTGGTGCAGCCCACACTCGCGAGAAGGTGGTAGATGGCTTAGCCGAGCGCTTTGTTGTTGTGGTTGATAG
>JBCCJR010000384.1:0-5284 GCA_039045805.1 Cyanobacteria bacterium P01_C01_bin.118 | reverse complement strand
TTCCGGCTGAGCATTAATTGTTGTCGCAATAGTCTCACGACTCTTTTCGACCGCTGCTTCTGCCTGCCAGCCATAGCTATGGAGACTACTGGGATTACCAAAGTAGTCTATAAAAAATGGCATCATTGCATCAACAACACGCGGGTCTACAGGAGTTGTTGCGTTGCAATCAAGATAGATAGGAGACTCTGGCACGAGTATTACCCCACCTTTTGTTGAACAGGAATAAACCGGTTGAAAATGCCCAGGGTTCTTACCTGTACTGCTGGGATTTCGGTGGTGTAGAGACTAAATAACCAAAAGTTTTGTCGCTGGGTGTTGTCTTCAATAAAGTCGTTGAGATCGTCTTCACCGATTAAGGAGCCTTCCTCCAAGGCAGCTTCACAGATGTTACCCAATGCTTTGCCCAAGCTTCCGAGTATATTGTCTAGTTCTTGCGCCTGGCAAAACGAGGAACGCACTTCGTTTCTAAGGGTATCTGCGGCAAAGGTATTGTAGCGATCTTGAGTAGGGTTGGTGACGATCAGCACGGCTGCCAATGCCCCTAATCCTGCTATGCCGAGAAACGTTTTAACTTTCATGACTCAGTAGTGCGCCCTAGATGATTGACAGCTGCCTTACCGTTCTAGCATAAGCAGGTTAACGATTATGCCGTAGCATAAACGAGGCCCCGGCGCACGGATGGAAGCTAACTACCAAATCGAGGTGGTTTTTACACAATCCCTTAATCACGCATGAAAACGCGCAAACTTTCTTTAAACACGCATGCGTATTTAATCATGCATAAAACCCTGAAACCTTTATTCAGAAAGACATATGAAATATGCGAAATCACGCATTTTAATAAGCGGGTGGGGGGAATCGAACCCCCATCATTAGCTTGGAAGGCTAAGGTTTTACCACTAAACTACACCCGCAAGGTAACGTGCCAGATTAAGCGTTTAGTCAACCAGCTTTGCCAGGTTAGCACAATTTCCCGTGGGGACGCCGGATAAAATTAAGGGGTCTTAACTCCAGAGTTCTGGGGTCTTAATCCCAGACGAACTCTAAGTGCAGGTCTATATTGGCAGCCACGACTTCTTCCCCAGGGATTTTAAAGACTGTATTAGACCTGGCTGGTTTAAACGTTAGGCGATCGGCATTAGCTCGGATGGTTGCGATCGCTAAACATTCCGCACTCCCCTGACCACCGTGATCAAAAGACAAAAAACCATCTGCTTCCACCACGGCAGGCAACCTGGCTTCCGCAGCAGTTTTGGACAGGTTGTCACAGTTATGCCCTACCAGAATTGGCAAGATCATCCCCAGGGCGAAGTCCGCCTGAGGTGGCGTCTTACCGACAGTATCCGTTGGAGTTATTTTGGCAATAATCACGTGGGTCGGCCCATCCTCCGCTGCTTCACCATTGCCATCCGTTTGCTCACCAGCCTGCGAAGTCTCTGGACCAGCACTATCGAGGGGCGGCTGTTTTACCACTGGCTCACGGCGAGGGGGTTGCTCAGTCTCTTGAACTGGAGATGGCCCAGGCTCATCGGGTAAATCTGGCTTTGACACCTCAGACTCCGGCGCAGCTTGTGGCCTAGAGGATTGCTCCACAGGCTCTACCGGCTGCTGCACTTGATCCGCTGCTACAGGGGTTTCTCCGCCAATGGGCACTGCTTCCGTCACGGGCTTCACCGGTGATGGTGGCGCAGCTTGAGGTAATCTGACCGCCTCGGTCGCTGCAGATTCGTCAGCATCTACTAATGCCACTGGAATCTCCACTAGTCCAGGGGAAGCTGCTCGATCGACCTGCACCAGACGTGGCATCCCAATCGCCAGGGCACCCATATGCAATAACATCGAGGCACCGACTAGAGCGGGCCACGGGACTGCATTGATCTTTGTGTTACTTAAGCTCGCCATAGACGCTCCGGCGGTTGCAGTACAGTATCTGCAATTCCAGGCTAACGACTATAGCGCTGCGATGCACTATAGCTAGCACACTTTAGCAAGTGGAGTCTGCCCACCGGGAGCATCAGGCGGCCATGGGAGGAGCCACATCGGCCTGCTGGTCAGAGAACTGATGGTCAGAGAACTGCTGATCAGAGAAACCATGCTCCATTGGAGGCAACCCCGATGCTAATAGGGCCTTAAGCTTAGGAATCTCAGCACTGTTATACACTCGAAATTCGCTATGAACCGTTGCCTTAGCTTTACGAACTGCCTGATTAATCACCAGGGAGCCTTTGGGATCAGATTCTGAACGGTGAAAGGTGCCGGGGGGAATTCGCAGAATACTGGCATTTTGCTCTAGACGCACCCGATGAAAGGAATAGTCCCAATTAAAGTTAACCAAATAAAACGTCCGTCCCCCTGATAATGCTAAGAGATTATCTTCTTGGCGAGGATGCAGATAAAATTGCCAATCGCCTGTTTTAGCACTGTGGGGACTAATGGCCGGACCGTCGTGAAATACTAAATCACGGGCATTAGAGTCGGGAACGGTAATATCAAAAAATTGGACGCTAGGAGTATCTCTAAATTTTTCAAATGGATATAGCTCAAACATGGTGATGATTGACTTAGCGGCTCAACTGTGAGGTTGCATTTAACCTAGCTATCCCTATCTGAAGAATCAAATCGCCCTGCGACCTCTACCTATGCGCTAACCGAATAGATTCTATTAATGAACATTTCGCAACTAAAAGTACTGTTGGCTATTGCTCAATGCGGCAGCTTTTCGGATGCAGCCATACAGTTGGATATGTCGCAGTCAGCGGTCAGTCGTGCGATCGCATCCCTAGAAAACGAACTTGATGTAGTCTTACTGGTGCGCGGTCGCCTTGGCGCTAAACTCACCTCTGTTGGTGAACGTATTGTTACCCATGCACAACAGATTTTAGACTTACGAGAGTCCATCGAGTACGAAGTCAACCTCGAAAAAGCCCTCTACAACAGCCGTCTGCGTATTGCCTCTTTTCGCAGTGCCGCCACCCATATCCTACCGTCCAAAATTGCTCAATTTCAACGGGCATACCCACGGGTAGACGTCAGCCTGGATGAATTTGATCCAGCGGGTGTAGAACAAGCTCTACGCTGCGGTGACGCAGACCTGGGCTTGCTTCCCTTACCCCGTTCAGAAGACTTTATTACGTGGGAAATCACAAGGGATGAATATGTTGTACTGTTACCAAAAACAGAACAGAACACCACAACAGAAATTACGTGGGAAGAGTTATCAACTCGATCGTTTATTTTGCTCAACTATGCTGAATGTACTACAGCTGTGAGAGAACATTGGTTGCAGTGGAAACAGCCTCTCAATGTAGCCTACAACGTTAAAGAAGACTCTACGATTGTCAGTATGGTAGCCCAGGGCTTAGGGGCCGCTATTTTACCGCGTCTGGCAGCGATGCCTATTCCAGACACAGTGGAAAGCCGATCATTACCTGTCCCGCTAGAACGGATTATTGGTGTGGCAATCTTAGCCAATATTCCTCCCTCTCCCGCAGCTTACAGATTTCTAGAAGTGCTCAAAGGCTAAACCACCCTCAATGCAACTTCCACTGACAGCTATGCATTACTTGAATAACCAGCATCACTAAAATGTCATGAAAACTAGACAAAGAGTCTCTAATAATTCTTAACTCATAGGGAATCGCACAAAAGTGTTGTGTATTATACAGTTATAAAGATAAAACTGTTATCTCTGATACCGCATAAAGGAATTTTGTCATTATGGCTCAGCTTACTGTCAGCGAAGTGCTTGCAAAAGTCAGTCATCAGCAGTCATTACGTCGAGCTGAGCTGAGTCGCATTGATTTAGGCGGAGCCGCGTTAGACCAGGGCAATTTTACCCAGGCCTATCTACGCCAGGCGAACTTAACCGGCGCATCCTGTGCCGGCAGTGATTTTTCCAAGGCCACCCTGGTACTAGCCGTGCTATCCGATGCTTGCTTTGACAAGGCTCGATTTGATGCGGCTGAGCTGACCCGCGCCCGTCTAGAACGGGGTATTTTTCGCGAGCTGCAAGCACCCAAGGCAAAGTTTCATGGAGCACACTTTACCGAAGCAGATCTATCTTTCGCCACCCTAACCCAGGCAGATTTATCGAATGCCATTGGCCATCGCACAAAATTTCACTGGGCTAATTTAGTCGAAGCTAAGCTAAACGACACAGACTTTAGCGAAGCAATCTTTGAAGGGGCAAACCTGACTCGTAGCTCCTGGCATCGGGCCCTATTGCGAGGCACCTGCTTCCAGAATGCTGACCTGGAAGCAGCTCGTTTGGAAAAAGCTGACCTGAGTGGAGCAAACCTAATTGAAGCCAATCTATTAAATGCCCGTCTAGAGGAAACTAAGTTAGACGGCGCAGTCTTGCTCGAAGCCCAGGCTGATTGGGCAACCTTTGACAGCGCTAGTCTCATTAAAACGGATTGGGCAGATGCTTCTTTAATGGGAATCCAACTGGAAAACACTAACTTGGCTGGCGCTAACTTTGCTAGAGTCAACCTACAGCAGGCCAATCTGGAAAACGCTAACTTAACCGCTGTAGATTTTACTGACGCTCACGTATCTGGAGCTGTTTTTACCGATGTTCGTGGACTAACCCAGGCTCAAGTTGATTGGCTAAAGGACAACGGCGCATTAAATGTTCCTGGTTAAGTCCTGAAAGGTTGCTGGAAAGGCAACGTAGCTGGGAGGTAGGTGTGTGTCGTCATACCTCAAACCAATGAATATAGAACGTTTTTGGCAGGATTTTCACCTGAATAAGCGTGATTTTTGCCAAATAAAGCTTACTCAACCTGATTTTTATCAAGCTAACCTGAGTGGCTTCAATTTTAGTAACAGTCATTTGAGCAAAGCTAAGCTCATTTGGGCTGATATCAGTGGTTCTGTTTTTAGACGCGCCAGCCTGAAAAGTAGCATAGCCATTTGGCTACAGAGTCTTTGGACTGATTTGTCCCATGCCGATGTTCGTCACTCGGATTGGAGCTGCGCCAATCTAACCGCCGCAAATTTAGAGGAAGCCAACTTTCTAGAGAGCAGATTAGCCGGCGCGGTAATGTGCGACGCTGCCGCTAGATGGGCTAATTTTACAAAAGCCAACTTTTGGGGAGCCGTGGCCAACAACGCTGATTTTAGTGAGGCCAATCTATCGCAAACTAACTGGAGTACGGCCCACTTAATTGGCGCACAACTAGCAGGGATATCCGCTAGTTGGAGTGACTTTTCAAAGGTTATTGGTGTAGGTGCTACGTTTACATCTGCAAATCTAGAGGGCAGTCATCTCAAGCAGGCT
>JBCCJR010000383.1:0-5294 GCA_039045805.1 Cyanobacteria bacterium P01_C01_bin.118 | reverse complement strand
GGTTCCAGTTTGTTCCGGTTTATCAAGGAGCGAGTCCTCTAATTGCTTGGCAATACCAAAGTCGATCAGTACCGGTTTCTTATCTTGCTGACGACGAATGATATTTGTAGGGTTAATGTCTCGGTGGACTACATTGCGATCATGGATAAATTGCAGCACAGGCAGCAAATCCCGTAGCAAACCGCGAATTTTACCCTCATCAAACGGCCCTTCCTTTTTAACCTCCTGCAGTAAGGTGTTCCCCTCAATCTGCTGCTGCACCAGGTAAAAATTACCCTGCTGTTCAAAGTAAGCCAGCAGAGATGGGATTTGGGAATGTTCCCCCAACTCATTCAGGCGCATAGCCTCCTGGTTAAACAGGGTGAGGGCCTTATCAAAGGTTTTATTACTCGCCTGTCGGACAAATTGCTTAATCACGCAATGAGTACTGAGGCGGTCAATATCTTCTGCCAGGTAGGTTTTCCCAAACCCCCCTTGGCCAATGGGTTTGATCGGACGGTAGCGACTACGGAGCAACTCTGTCAGAGGACTGCCACAGGATTGACACACGGTTATTCCTTCAGGGTTGACCGGCACCAAGCAATCAGGATTTAAACAGCAGATCATCTCGACAGGCAAGTCAGATAGTTAGGTGACGTAAATGGGAACGCTATTCTACTTTACCTATCAACCCAGGGTTAGCCCATCCTTATAACGTCTGAATTTAACGATCAGCCCAAGTAATTTCCCCAGAGCACGTAAATCCACCCTTAGCAGCCGTATTATTTCTTCACAAAATCATGCTTTTAGCTATAAAAAATCAACCTTTCCAGATAATTATCTAGAAAGCGTTGGTAGTTCCGACTACGCTGAGAAAATTATTTAGACATAAGCCTTATTTTGATGAGTAGACCACTGACCCATGAGAATTTTGTTGGTTGATGATGAGGTAGCACTAACTGAGCCACTCAGTCGAGTGCTGCAACGTGAGGGATATACCCTACAGATCGCCCATGATGGTCAGGTGGGCTATGAATTGGCCATTGAGGGTGACTTTGACTTACTCATTCTGGATTGGATGATGCCAGGATTAAGTGGCTTAGAAATATGTCAAAGATTGAGGGCGCACCATCTCACAACACCAGTTCTTTTTCTCACTGCCAAAGATACACTGGATGATCGGGTGGAAGGTTTGGATGCAGGCGCTGACGATTACTTAGTCAAGCCCTTCGAATTACGAGAGTTGTTAGCGAGAGTGCGGGCACTATTGAGGCGTCCACCGATACGACAAGAGGTCCCATCAACAACACTGGAATATCAAAATTTAACCCTAGACAGCATCAATCAGATTGCCAAGCGAGGGGGCGGACCATTCCCAAAACGCACCATAGAGCTATCAGAAAAAGAAGCACTACTGCTGCAATATCTTATGCAGCATCCAAATCAACTGCTCACCCATCAGCAAATCTACGATGCTGTATGGGGCACTAGCGAGCAACCTAGTAGCAACGCCTTAGCCGCACAGATGCGTTTACTTCGACGTAAAATAGAACACGAAAACGAGACTGTTTTGATTCATACGGTATATGGCAAAGGTTACCGGTTTGGCTCACCCTCGGAGACACTGTAGTCGTGCCTGATTGAATTTGATGTGATGGTATAATATTGCCGTTCGATCATTGCACAGGCCGTATCTAGCGCACTATAGCCGCGACCTAAGCCGTTAGCGTTGCTAAATCGAATATTTTGGTATGACCTTTTACAATAACGTCTGCTTTGTATGACTGAATCCAGTACTTCAGGGGCACTCCGAATTCTAGTATTGGGAGGTACGGGCACGATTGGACGTGCCACAGTTGCTGAGTTGGTCCAGCGCGGTCACGACGTTATCTGTATCGCTCGGCAAAAAGCTGGTAGTGGTCGTAAGTTGACCCAAGAGAAAACCACTCGTCTGTTGCAAGGTGCCAAGGTAGTCTTTGGTGACGTTTCAGATAAAGTGTTTCTGGCTGAGCAAGTTTTTCAGAATCAACAGTTCGATGTAGTGGTTTCATGCTTAGCATCACGGACAGGGGAGCCGAAAGATGCATGGGCAATTGACTATCAAGCCCATACGGATGTTTTATCCCTGGCAAAAGACTCTGGAGTGACGCAGTTTGTTCTGTTATCGGCGATCTGTGTACAAAAGCCACGTCTTGTATTTCAGCATGCCAAGCTCAAATTTGAACAAGAGCTTATAGAATCAGGGCTGATATATTCTATTGTGCGTCCGACGGCATATTTTAAGTCTCTTGTGGGGCAGGTAGATCGGGTAAAAAAGGGTAAGTCTTTTTTGTTGTTTGGTGATGGCAAACTGACGGCGTGCAAACCCATCAGCGATCCTGATCTAGCAAATTATTTAGCAGATTGTTTAGACGATGGATCATTGCAGAACAAGATTTTGCCCATTGGTGGACCAGGACCGGCAATTACGCTGTTAGAACAGGGAGAATTTCTTTTCAAGATATTGGACAAAAAACCTCGTTTTAAGAGCGTTCCGTCCTCATTCTTGAGTAGAATCGCGGCAATTTTGGATGGTCTGGGAAAGATTATCCCACCGCTGGCTGCCAAGGCTGAACTAGCAAGGATTGGGCATTATTACGCAACAGAATCGATGTTGGTGTTTAATCCTGAGACAGGTCAGTACGATGCAGATGCTACACCTGAGACAGGTAGTGACACCCTATTTGAGTACTTGCAGCGTTTGATTGACGGCACTGAAAAAGCCGATCGTGTTGATTACGATTTGTTTTAAAGCTCATCATCAATGGAAAGCCCATTAGCTCTATCAAATACTAATAACAATATCTCGCAAGAATCTTAACAAAGAATAAATGACTATTGTCTAAAATTTCTCCTATCCAAATAGGCCTAACTGTTGGGGAGGCGCTTCAATCGATGACCAGGGTAAAGGGGGGACATCAATGCCTGCTTTTTCTAGCTGTTCTTGAAAATAGCGGGCAATGGCTGGAGACTTTGCTTCTGTGGGACAGTGAACAAAAAAGTAAACCGTTAGGCCTTGAGCCAACCAGTTGTCCACACGGTCCACCCAAGTTGCTAAAAAATCACGGTTTCGATCCAGGTCAGGGTGGCTGATATAGCGCACCAGTAAAAAGCTTGTAGTCGCTGTTGGTAACAGAGGTACCCGAGGCTTTTTTCGTTCTGAGCGTAGTTGCGGATCATCCGCTGGATTACTCCAGGTAAAAATCGGTCGGGTATCTAACAAGACTCGACCTACACCAAAGGTTGTCAACAACGCATCTAATCGGTCTGAGTAGGGCGGCTTGAACCAATCTAAATGGCGTACTTCCACCGCTAGCGGACTGGTTTCATGGGGCCAGCCAGCAACAAACTGTTCCAGGTCAGAAAATAAGGCTGGGCTATATTTTGGGGGTAACTGAGCAAAAATCGGCCCTAATCTTGGCCCCAGACCCTGCATTAGGGTGAGAAAGGTTAATGCATTGGGTAGCTGTGGCATTAAAGCCCCTGCATGGGTGACCGTGCGCGGCAGTTTAGGACAAAAACGAAATGTGTCCGGTGTATTATCAGCCCAACGTTTCACGATTTCCTGTGAGGGAATGGAATAAAAGGTAGTGTTGCCTTCTACACAGGTCATGCGCTGACCGTACAGATGTAGAAAATCATGGGCGCGACTGCCGGTGGGATAAAAGTTGCCGAGCCAGTCTTTGTAAGCCCACACGGCGCAGCCAATGCGAAAATTCGTCAATGTGTTTTTCCAATCACGTTGAATAGCCGATGGTGGGCCGTGCCGACCCTACGCGGTCTGGATTAAAAGCGGGTCAAGCTGCCCCTGACCGTCGAGGGCATAGAGATCGTCACAACCACCCACATGGTGGTCATTAATAAAAATCTGTGGCACACTGCGACGCTGGTTTGAGCGTTCGGCCATCTTGGCACGGGCAGCTTCATCTCCATCAATTTTGTATTCTGTAAAGCTAACTCCTTTCCACCACAGCAGTAGCTTGGCGCGAATGCAGTAAGGACAGGTTTGCCAGGTGTAAATTTCTACATTTGCCTTGATGGCATCGGGGTTGCGGCCTAGCAAACGATTAAGAAATTCCATGGATACATGTAGGTTTGGTGAGGGGGCAGTGCCGGGTTCACAGCATCTGTCCTTTTATGGTAATTCTTTCTTATGGAAAGTTGACTCGACAAAGCAAAATCACGTATCGATACAGAATGTATCGGTACTGGGATATGAACTTAAACACGACTAGGGCATGATCGTCGTCACAACTCAGATCAAATACCCCTGGCACAATCAAGTCATTAAGGAATAACGCTTACTGCGGCTCTCATTTCGGTGGGAGCCCTTTTTGTATCTGCGCTATTTGCTGGAGTGTTATAGATTAGTGCCCATAAATCGATGCTCATAGGAGCAGGGGATGTGTGGGTAATGACGGGCTCAGGTGACCATGGAGATGGGGCAGTTAGTTGATGAATTTATCCAGCAAATTTGCCATATGAACTTAAACACCGTTTCCATATGATCAGGGTCACAACCTGAATCCGGTATTCCTGGAAAAATCAAATCATTAAGGAATAACGCTTACTGCGGCTCCCGCTCCGGTGGGGGCCTTTTTGTATCTAGGGCTTGCTTATTTTATGAACTTAAACACTGCTCGGGCATGATCATCATCACAACCTGGATCTACTCCTACTGACACAATCTAGATTATTAAGGAATAACGCTTACTGTGGCTCCCGTTTGGGGGCCCTTTTTGTATTTGGCGTTAGGCTGCCAAACGAAAGCCATTAAATATCCCTATCGAGAATATCGGCTCAGGACTTTTCTAGGAAATTAGACCAAAGCAGCACATGTTTTCTGTTGATAAGATCAAAATGCACGATAGGTCAGATTATTCGATAGGCTAAGGGCTGCCCTAATTGGAAGAACAACCTATGCCCAGTAGCCTCCCCAGTGTTGAGTCTGCGCTGGCACAACGCGACCCTGAGGTGATTGCATCCTTAATGCCTAAATGGGAATGGGCTTATGATTATTACTTCCGAACTTGTACAGATGGCTGGCACCATGTGCCAAAACAGGCGTTGTTTGTGGGGGGACACAATGGTGGGCTGGCAGCACCTGACCTAAGCATGCTGATGGTGGACTGGTTTCGGCGCTTTGGCTATGGTCGACCTATGTATGGGCTGATGCATGCGAAAATCTGGCAGGCTAACTCAGACCTGGCTCGGTTGGCGGCTCAGTGTGGGGCCATACCGGCTCAACCAAAGTTTGCGATCGCAGCTCTCCAGCG
>JBCCJR010000382.1:0-5302 GCA_039045805.1 Cyanobacteria bacterium P01_C01_bin.118 | reverse complement strand
TTCCCCTGAAGATCCAAGCCATACACCCCTTCCCCCACGGCGTTGAGAATTAGCTGATGCTGACGACGCAGGGCTTCAAGCTCTTGATGCTCCGAACGGTTGACCGGGTTAACTGAATCCTTTACTTTCATAAAGTCGTTTGAGACTGTAGTGAATTACACTACGACTGTTTCCTAAAACACTTAGATTTACAAATAAACTCTTTACCAAGAAGAATTACTATCATCTACTTACTTAATCGGCTAGCAGTTAATCACTCTATTTCCATCCTAGACGGTGGAGGCCATGGTGCAAACGATTCTTGTCATTGAAGACGAGGCCCAAACGAGAGAAATTTTTCTCCGATGCTTAAAATTTGAAAAGTTCAACGGCATCGGTGCAGAGAATGGCTCCACCGGCGTTAGATTGGCAACAACACATCAGCCTGACTTGGTGGTTTGTGACATTATGATGCCGGATATGGATGGGTATGAGGTGCTGTCTTCCCTTAGACAAAACAAGGCTACAGCATCAATTCCGTTTATTTTTTTGACGGCTAAGGTGGCGATGACGGAGCTGCGACAGGGGATGACGCTGGGGGCCGATGACTATTTGACCAAACCTTGCACAGTGGAGAATTTTTTAGATGCAATTGCATCCAGGCTCAAACGGCAGGAGGACTTAAAACGCGGATTGATCGCTCAGGTTGACCAATCACCTGCGGCTACCCCAGTCGAAACAACAATCTTTCCCGACTGTCCTCGACTGTTGGCGGTTTTTGAATTTATCGAAGCCCATTACCAGCAGCCCATCAACCTGACGGATGTAGCTCAGGCGGTAGGATATTCTCCTGCTTATTTAACCAATTTGTCCCAAAGCCACACAGGTCGCACAGTCAAAGCCTGGATCATCGAACGGCGAATGGCTCAGGCTCGTGAACTATTGGCCAACACTACCGAATCGATCAAACAAATTGCCGACTCCATTGGCTATGCCGATGCCGGTTACTTTACGCGACAATTTCGCAAACTCCACGGCGTCACCCCACAGGTGTGGCGCAGCTAGCCCCATTCGTAACAACCGTAACAGAACCATTGTTTTAACCAGAAACAAACTTGAAAAGTCCTAGTTTTTCAAAAAATAGTCCGATGTAATCGCTGGATAGGGTTGGTATAAATTACATTATCGCCCTCCGTGAATTAACTTATTCCACCAGCAGCGACTGCGAATAAAGCTGCTGTCTGGCCAGGGTCAATCGATATTTTCAGTCAACGTTAACTAAGGTGAGTGCTTCTATGGTTTTTACCGACCCTCAAACCGCTCCAAACTGGGACAATCTGAATTGCGATCGCGGTAATCTCACCGATTTTGAGATGGCCTGCCTTATCTGCGGCGGTGCCCATCTAACCAAGTCTCATATGGAATTCATGCAAACCATGCCACAGGATCCGGTGGACATGGTGGACGACCTGATGAAAATGGGGCTGTACAAAAAGCAGCAGTTCCAAGCAGCTGACCGAGTCAACGCCTATGAGCTACGGAAAACACTTTTGCTCAAGGCAGCGGGTAAAGGAGACCCCAAGCGCGAAAAGCTGGTTCTGGCCTTAGCGGAACAGGCTGGCGGAATTGATAACGCTTTTGCCGCTGCCTTTGGACCTCAAGCAGGAGCATTCTTCTCAGATTCTATTCGCAACAGCGGTTTTACCCGGAGAGAATTCCTTAGAAACCTAGCCATTGGCGCAGCTTTAGTAACATTGACCAACTGTAGGCCAGATACAGCACCGACAGCTGACGTGGCAGACGATGCCGAACCTGTGGACACGTCGAATCTGGAGAAAACAGACCTTAAGGTAGGCTTTATTCCTATCACTTGTGCCACTCCCATCATTATGGCGGAGCCCCTAGGCTTCTATTCCAAGTACGGGTTTAATGCAGAAGTGGTGAAGATGCCCAGTTGGGGTGCGGTACGTGACTCCGCCATTGCAGGTGAGCTGGATGCATATCATATGTTGGCTCCCATGCCCATTGCCATGACCCTGGGTCTGGGATCTGCTTCCTTTGGTGTGAAACTGGCCAGCATTGAGAATATTAACGGTCAGGCCATTACAGTGGCCGAGAAGTACAAGGGACAGGTTAACGGACCAGCGGACTTTAAGGGCTTTACCATCGGTGTACCGTTCCCCTACTCCATGCACAATCTGTTGCTGAGATACTACTTGGCAACGGGCGGTATTGATCCCGATGTCGACGTGAAGATTCGTCCCGTACCCCCACCGGATAGTATCGCCCAGCTAGTGGCGGGTGACATCGATGCATATCTAATGCCCGATCCTTTTAACCAGCGAGCTGTGTTCGAGGGGGCTGGATTTATCTTTAAGCTCACTAAGGATCTCTGGCCAGGTCACCCTTGCTGTGCCTTTGCCGCCAGCGATCAGTGGATTGATGCTAACCCCAATACTTTCAGGGCGCTCAACAAATCCATCATCGACGCAGCTGGCTATGCTAGAAACCCCGCTAACCGTCCAGAAATTGCTAAGGCGATTTCCGAGAGAGCGTTCCTAAATCAACCAGTGGAGGTTGTAGAAGCCGTACTCACCGGTAATTTTGAAGATGGTCAGGGCAATACCCTGAGTGTGCCGGATCGCATCGACTTTGACCCCTATCCCTGGCAAAGCTTTGCCAACTGGATTTCTTCTCAGCTTGTGCGTTGGGATCTCCAGGGTGATGGCAAAGCGCCTGAGGTAATTACCAGCGACACCTATGATCAAGTTGGTAAGGATATTTTCTTGACCGATTTGGCCAGAGAACTAGCTCAAGAAGTCGGTCTTAATCCGCCAGATGACATCTACCGTACTGAGACGCTTGAATTTGACACCTTTGACCCTGCCGACCCGGCAGCTTATATTAAAGAACAGATTGACAAAAATGGTGTTTAAACCTAGCAGTCTGACATTGGAGGTGAAGACTACATGGCCTTGAGTGAGTCAGCGGTAAAAAAGAGCAAGATTAGTAGCGACAGCAACGCTCCCTTTCTTAATGAGAATGTCAAAGCGTTGGGTTTGTTTATTATTTCCCTAATTTTATTCTTGGCATTTTGGGAAGTAGGTGCAAATTTAAAGTTGTTTGCTAAAGGTATGCCGACGGCGTCTAAAACGCTGCAGGAACTTTGGTGGTGGTCCACCCATCCCTTTTTTGACAATGGTCCTAATGATTTAGGGATCGGTTGGAATTTGTTGATTAGTCTACGACGAGTGGCGATTGGTTATTTTCTAGCCTCTGCAATCGCAGTTCCCCTCGGCATTCTCATTGGCATTTCTCCCATTGCCTACAAGGCCTTTAACCCCTACGTGCAACTGCTAAAGCCAGTTTCACCCCTGGCCTGGCTGCCCCTGGGTCTCTACATATTTCGGGATTCAGAAAAAACTGGAATCTTTATCATTTTGATTTCCAGCATCTGGCCCACACTGATCAACACCGCCTTTGGTGTTGCCAATGTGAATCCAGAATATCTCGATGTCTCTAAAACGTTAGGAGCCTCCAGACTACGCACTATCTTTAAGGTGATTATCCCGGCCGCCTTGCCCAATATTGTGTCTGGGTTGAGGATTAGTATGGGTATCTCCTGGTTAGTGATTGTAGCCGCTGAGATGCTACTGGGGACTGGGCTAGGCTACTTTATTTGGAATGAGTGGAACAATCTCTATATTCCAAATATTTTGGTTGCCATTTTTATCATCGGTCTGGTGGGTCTAATTTTGGATAACATTTTTGGTGCCCTGGAGAAATTTGTCGCATTTGGGCGTAAAGCATGAGCATTGCTTCTGTTAACTATTCATCCAATGGCGCTGTGTCTCCTGAACAGTCCTCGGCCCAGCTTTCCATTCGCAATGTCGCTAAGGTTTTTGCAGGTAAGCGAGATATCTTTAGCAGACTGTCGGGCAAAACCTCCCGAGACTTTGTCGCCATTGAGGACATCAGCCTCGACATTGAACCTAATACGTTTGTTTCCATCATTGGCCCATCGGGCTGTGGTAAATCGACATTACTGAATATGGTGGCCGGGCTATCCCCTGTCACCCGAGGAGAAATACTCCTCAATGACTTTCCCATCAAAGGGCCAGGTCCCGACCGGGGTATGGTGTTTCAAAACTATGCCCTGATGCCCTGGATGACGGTGGAGGAAAATATCCGTTTTGCTGTTGAGACGGTATTTCCAAAACTGGGGCCAAAGCAACTTTCTCGCGCTATTAAAGAACAGATTCAACTGGTAGGTCTTGAGGGCGCTGAGAAAAAGCATCCCCACGAGCTATCGGGGGGGATGCGCCAAAGAGTGGGTATTGCCCGTGCCCTGGCTATTAATCCACAGATTTTGCTGATGGATGAGCCGTTTGGGGCGTTGGATGCGTTAACCCGTGGCTTTTTACAAAGCGAAGTGGAACGCATTTGGGAACAGCAGCGCAAAACGGTGATTATGATTACCCACAGCATTGAAGAAGCGCTGTTGCTGTCGGATCGGATTGTGATGATGACCCGAGGTCCGGCTGCCCGCGTTGATGAGATTCTGGAAGTTCCGTTTCCTCGACCACGGGATCGCAACACTATTGATCAACATCCGGCTTACCATGATCTGAAAGCTGAAATGGAAAGTCATCTGTTTCGTGAGACCCGTGCCGTAGAAGAGTCACGCATTCGCTAGTTCACGTCCAAACCCGTAGCTTTTTCTACAAAAAAAATTACCGTTCTGAACGTGGCCGATGTAGCGTGTCAATCCAGTAAGCGTTTTCCTTATCAATTATCCAAATTCAAGAGGTGATTTATGGCTATTCCCGAAATTTCTGCAAAGTTTCTTGCTGCGAAAAAAGAGAAAGGTCTGACATTTGCTGATCTTGAGTCTAAGCTAGGCTACGACGAAGTCTGGATTGCATCGGTACTGTACCGCCAGGCCAGTGCATCTGAAGAGGAAGCCACCAAAATTGTTGAGGCCCTGGGTATGGGTCCAGAGTTTGTTGAATACTTAACAGAGTGCCCCATGAAGGGTGGTTTAGATCCTCTGGTACCCACCGACCCGCTGATTTATCGCTTCTATGAAATCATGCAGGTTTACGGTGTACCGGTAAAAGAAGTTGTCCATGAGAAATTTGGTGATGGCATTATGAGCGCCATTGATTTCTCCATTGATGTAGAGAGAGAAGAAGATCCCAAGGGCGATCGCGTGAAGGTAATTATGTGTGGCAAGTTCTTACCCTATAAAAAGTGGTAGATTTTGCCTTCATTCAGAGTTTTTCTCAATCAGACAAACATTCTTAGGTGGTTCCCACCTTAA
>JBCCJR010000381.1:0-5304 GCA_039045805.1 Cyanobacteria bacterium P01_C01_bin.118 | reverse complement strand
TCATCACGATAATCGCGCTCATCACGGTAGTCTGGACTGTCGCGATACCTGCGGTCTGGGTCATTACGATCGGCCCCACGCTGACCATAGCCGCGTTCACCCTGATCTTGATAACGACGGTCGTCGTAGCTGCGCTCTCCCGGCTCACGGTAGCGGCGATCGTCATAGCCCTGACCATAGCCCTGGTCTTGATAGCGGCGATCATCATAGCCTCGACCATAGCCCTGATCTTGGTAGCCTTGGTCGTAACCCTGATCTTGATAACCTCGGCCATCGTAGGGATCGTTATTTCTTCTACCATAGGGGCTACCGTAAGGGTCCCGCTGGGGCTTGCCACCGCTCTCCACATAGCGTTTGAGCTGAAAGGCCATCCGTCGCAGCCCATCTCGCTCATCCTCACGGATAAACGGCAGAAATACCCCCGACAAAGGCCCCATAAAAATATCCCGATGCAAATAGCGCGTACGACCGGGGGTAATCTCCTGCATTTCGAATGAATGCTCCGTCTTTAACCCAGGGATTTTGGACACCCACCGCAGACAGTTGCCAGGACGCAGCGTTGTCACCACAGGCTGAAATTCTGTATCTGCATCCCCTTCAATCCGCTGCATTGCCAGAAAGACTTCTCGACCCAGCATAAAGTTGGATCGGGGGTCGCAATCATAGAGAAAGGTATTCCAATAACGCCAGTCTTCCTTGCGCACCAAGGCATCCCACACATGCATAGCGGGAGCATTGATTTCAATTTCAGCGTAAAGGCTAGGCATAGTGAAAGGGCAATAGGGAATGGGCAGTGGGCAATTTAGGCAATCTGTAGGGTCATTGCATGCAATGACCCTACGTGGAAATTAGATGATTTCAGGGGTCGCGGGAGGGTACCGTCAGGCCTTAACATTTTTTTACTACCATACCCGCTCCCCACTATCCGAGGTTTTTGAAAATGGTCAGTTTGACACCGAACCCTAGCTATAGTTTAACCATCCGTATGCATGTGCCCAACCAAACAGGCATGTTGGCCAAGGTTACCCAGGCCATTGCAGAGGCTGGCGGGAATTTGGGGGACATTGATGTTGTAGAACGATGTCGGACCAATGTTACCCGTGATGTCAGTGTTGATGCCGCTAGTGCTGAACATGCGGAGAAAATTTTAAATGCAATCTATGGATTAGAGGATATTGAGGTGGTTAAGGTGCATGACCGCACCTTCAAACTGCACGAGGGCGGCAAAATTCGTATGGAATGCAAGGCTCCCGTCCGCAGTCAGGAGGATCTGGCGATGGCCTATACCCCTGGCGTGGGTCGGGTATGTTCTGAAATTGCTAAGCATCCAGAGCGGGTACATGACCTGACTATTAAGTCCAATACGGTGGCCATTATTACTGATGGTAGCGCTGTGCTGGGGCTAGGAAACCTGGGTCCGGCAGGGGCTCTGCCAGTAATGGAAGGCAAAGCCATGCTATTTAAAGAATTTGCTGGTTTGGATGGGTTTCCAATTTGTCTGGACACCCAGGATACCGATGAGATTATAGAAACCATCAAGCGCATTGCCCCTGTATTTGGTGGCATCAATCTAGAGGATATTAGTGCCCCTCGTTGCTTTGAGATTGAAGCGCGATTGCAAAAAGAATTAGACATTCCCATTTTTCATGATGACCAGCATGGCACCGCCATTGTGAGTCTGGCTGCCCTGGTCAATGCCCTCAAGGTAGTGGGTAAAGAACCTCAGATCGGTGAAATCAAGCTGGTGATCAACGGCGCTGGGGCGGCAGGTCTGGCCATGGCTCGGCTATTTCAGAAAGCTGGGGTGAATCACATTACGGTATGTGACTCAAAAGGCATTATTAGTCGAGATCGCACCGATCTCAACTCCCGTAAACAAGAATTTGTCGTCGATCAGAGCGGCACCCTGGCCGATGCTATGGTGGGCACTGATGTCTTTATGGGTGTGAGTGCCCCCGGTGTGGTCACCGTAGACATGGTGAAATCCATGGCCAAGGATCCCATTGTATTTGCCATGGCTAATCCTATCCCTGAAATTCAGCCCGAACTGCTGGATGGCATTGTGGCAGTGATGGCAACGGGGCGCAGTGACTATGCCAACCAGATTAATAATGTATTAGCGTTTCCTGGCTTACTACGGGGTGCCATTGACTGTCGAGCAGAGGCCATTACCACGAGTATGTTTTTACATGCCGCCCATGCGATCGCAACGCTGATCCCCGACAGTGAACTCCGCCCTGACAACATCGTGCCTTCCGTCTTCGATAAACGCGTAGCCATCGCCGTTGCAGGTGCAGTAAAACAAGCCGCCCGCGATGCCAGCGTTGCCCATAATTAAGCCACCGACGGCAGTGATTTAGGAAAAAAGCCCATAGCCCGTCAGGTTCAATTGTAAATCCTGCTGGGGTTCTTAGTCGTTGTGACCTTCGTTTTATTTCGCTCTACTTCGCCCCTGAACATCCACATTCCCACAGCTGAGTGTCCTTGGATATCTCTCATGGCATCTTCATTATTTGATGAAAGACACTCAAGCCATAGGACATTTCAAGGAGACTCTCCATGACTACAACAACCAAGAAATTTAGCGCTCCCAGCAACCACACCACCGCCTGGATTGCTCAAACCTGGTTATCATTCATTGTGTCTATTTCTGCCACTGGTATTGGCATCTTCTTTTTACCCGCTGATGCCTGGCTCAAAGGCTATTTGGGTATGGGACTCCTGTTTTCTGTGGGTTCGACGGTGAGTTTATCAAAAACAATTCGAGACCAGGAAGAAGCCAAACGCATGATCAGCCGCATCGATGAGGCCAAACTAGAGCGGTTGTTGGCCGAATATGATCCCTTTAAGCAGTAAAGAGCAGCACATTACTCTCTAATAAATTTATCCAGAGGAGGTTATAATCCCACTCTATCAGCACTAATACATTAACCAGGCCTGATTCTTTCATGGATCAGGCCTGGTTAACAGGGGCTATAACAGATTCAATAGCGACACTCAACAGCTCTAAACGTAAGCCGAGTCAACTGTTGGCAAGAAAAGTATCGATTAAGCAGCCTGCTTTTTAGTTAACGCACCGCTTACTGAAATACCACCAACGGCCAGAAGCGCAAGAATGGAAGCAGGTTCGGGTACATCTGCAGCATCAGGAGTAATTTCTGAAGCCAGACCAAAGTTAGCCGCATCTAAGAAGTTACCTACAGACTTACTGCCGGACCCTGTAGATACAGCTGTATAAGCAAACCGCATGGTGTTACCCAGGGTCATGATGGACGCTTCATTTTCGCTAGTGTTTAGCTCCCATTGAGCGGTAGTTGCAGAATAGTCTTTAGCAAATAGAACTGTATCGTCGTTAGTACCAAACACATTATCTAGCCCCAGGTCAGTAATAGCTAGATTCATAACGTCTGTGCCACTGCGAGCACGGTGCATAAAGGAGAAGGCCATCTGCTGACCAGCATCAATATCTGACACCTCTTGAAACAAACTCCCGTAGTTGTGGGCGTTAATCTCAGCGAAATAATTTCCTTCACCCGCATCTACACCCAGAAAACCATCTCCCCAGATTTCAATAACACTATCAGTGGTCTGCCAACCAGATACCTGAGAAGGATTTACAAACTTAAATCCACCTAAGCCTGGATAAGAAGCATTAGCGTCTTCAAAGTTATAGTTTGCCAGTCCTGCTGCGTGAGCATTGCTGGCTAAGCCTATGGTAGCAACAACAGCACCTACAACTGCAAAAACAACATTCTTCATCAGTATTTCCTGCCTTAAATAGAATAAAATCAACAATCCTAAAACGTAGTAACAACAATCCCCAACAAATAGATGTTCTTCTTGTTACTACGTCCTCAGTATCAGAGATCTCATAGACAGAAGAAACGGTAGATCACACAGTCTTCTTTAAAGACGGTCGCGAAATTTCGACGATTTAAACGCTAGAAAACACAAACGGTACATCTGAAATTTAGTCAAATACTCGTATAGTCGCCATGGGGGTAGCATGCGTCCCATCTCATAACAACAAAATTCTCAGCATTAATGGTTAAACTCATACAGTTGGCTTAAGTGGTTCCATGGAAGAGTGCTCTCTTCTATAGCTGCAGGCTGTTTAAATTCATCAGATCCATATACTAATTGGCAAAATGTTGTAGCTTCACCATAAAAAAGCCATCCATGTCACATTGGTGAGGCCAAACGTGACTCCACCCTTGTTCACTGACAAAAGGATGTACCGGAGAGGTCTGCTCAGGTGGCTGAATCTGCCAGTCAGGATGATCAGCAAGAAAGGTGTGGATGAGAGTTTGATTTTCATCTGGGTGGAGGGTGCAGGTGGAATATACCAGCACACCATTGGGTTTAACCCAATCTACAGCAGCCTCCAGCAGTTCTCGTTGCAATGTAACCAATCCGGCAATGGACTCTGGGGTTTGTCGCCAGCGGGCATCGGCATGACGGTGGAGAGTTCCTAAACCAGAACAGGGGACATCCAATAGCACCCGATCGGCTATTCCCCTAAATTCAGCATGCTTACGACTATCGCCCATGACGGTGTCAATAGTTTTGAGCTGAAGTCTCCTGGCATTTTGACGAATCTTGTTGAGACGGGAGGAGGTGCGATCGCAGGCCAATACCCGACCGTTATCCCCCATCAACTCAGCCAGATGGGCCGTCTTACCCCCTGGAGCAGCACAGGCATCAATAATGGTTTCCCCCGGTTGCGGGTCCACCAAATAACTGACCAGTTGAGCACTGCTATCCTGGACCATCCACCAGCCCTCTTCATAGCCCGGCAGCTGACGAATATTGCCAGTGGGGCCTAGAATTCTAATCCCATCAGGATTGTGGGCATGGGGCATTACCCTGAGCCCTTTATCCTTTAAAGCGGCTAACACCTGATCCACAGTGCTACGCAATCGATTTACCCGCAGGTCGGTTTTAGGGGCTTGATTAAACCATTCACAGAGACTTGCCACTTCGTCAGCAGGCAATAGATGCTGCCATGCGTCAACGATCCAGTCAGGATAGCTGTGCAAAATTCCTAAGGCCGACGTAGCATTGTCGGGCAGCTGTAGGGGATCGCCCGCCGATTGCAGGCGGATATATTGTCTTAGCATGCCATTGACAACACCGCTGAGCTTTCCTAAACGCTGTTGTTTTGCCAGCTGGACTGTTGTATCAACAACAGCGTGATCGGGCACATGGTCCAGATAGCGCAGTTGGTAAAACCCCAAATGTAAAATCCGGCGGAGATCAGCAGGCTGCTGGTCAGCTTGCCGTTTGCCCAGCTGATCAATCAGC
>JBCCJR010000380.1:0-5319 GCA_039045805.1 Cyanobacteria bacterium P01_C01_bin.118 | reverse complement strand
CATTGTGCGTCAGAGTGCCCTATATGCCCCCACATTTGATAAAAAACTGGGACGAATGTGCGATCGCAACTTCGCCAATCCCAATTTCCCCACCAAACATCTACTCAAAGATATGACCCTGTTTGTTCAGTCCGCTGAAACATTTAACGCTGACGTTGCCGCCAGCGTCGCCCAGATTGCACACAAAGCCATCGAGCAGGGGTTAGCGGACCAGGATTATTCCGCCGTGTTTGCTGCTGTTAAGGAGCATTAGTGAGTAGGTAGCCAAAAACGCAACCGCAAGCCATCTCCTCCTGAAAGGGGTGCCTGTAAGGCGGGGTGGGTTAACCGTGAACGCTAGGCGCGATCGAAACCCACCCCGGAGCCCCTCCCAGAAGGGGAAAATTGTTAACTCAGAGCTAATGACTTGCTCCCAACTAAAACCAAACTAAGCCGTTAGCGCCTCAGCTTTAACCGGCTTTGACAACGCACCAAACCGTCGGTCGCGGTTCTGAAAAGCCAGCAGGGCCCGATGAAACTCATGGCGATCAAACTGTGGCCAGAACACATCAGTGAAATACATCTCCGCATAAGCCATTTGCCATAGCAAAAAGTTGCTTAAGCGCTGCTCACCGCTAGTACGAATCAGCAAATCTGGGTCGCTACTACCGGAAGTATAAAGGTGACGTTCTAACAGTTCCTCCGTAATCGCATCAGCGGATAGCTCCCCCCGCTCTACCCGCTCTGCCACAGACCGACATGCCTGGGTAATTTCATGACGGCTACCGTAGTTGATGGCCACATTAAACTCCACTGCATCATTGTGCTGAGTTTGCTCCATAGAACGTTCCATTTCGCGTCGCAATGAGGAATGCAACCCTGATAAATCACCCAAAAAACGAATACGTACCCCTTCCCCATGCATTTCTGCCAGTTCTTTACGAAGCAGACGTTCAAATAGGAGCATCAAAAAATCAACTTCCTCATGGGGACGTCGCCAGTTCTCAGTGGAAAAAGCATAGGCCGTCAACGCGCCTACACCCCAATCTTTACAGCAACGTAGCAAGTCCTTGAGCACATTGGCCCCGCGACGATGCCCTTCAATGCGAGGTAGACCTTGGCTCTGGGCCCAGCGACCATTACCGTCCATAATCACGGCGATATGGTTAGGTAGCCCACGGGGATCGAGATCGGACGGTAGAGTTTGCAGGGTTTGGGTCGTCATAACTACAGATACGTATTGCTCCAAATATGCATTAAACGTGAATAGGCCAGCATGCGCTGTGATACAGCTATAGGACAATTCACTGAAAAATTAGAATATGGGCTTGCCAATTGACTTTAATGTAAGCGTCTAAGCCGTATGTCTTATGTAAGAACCACAGCATGTTTCCAGGATGCCCTAAGTCCCTTGAGTTGTAGACGCCCCCGGTATTGATAAAAACTTCACCGAGGTCATACATTAAAAAGTTTTGATTAGATACAGGTCAAACCAGTGTACCCCCTTGCCTGATTACACCCTATAGAGTCCTTTGTCTGAGATTGTAGGTAACCGTAGGAATTTAAAGGTCTGAAAAAGTAGGAATATCCGATGCGCAATGTCCCTGATTAGAACGGTAGTCTGTCAATGTGAGGAAAACCATTGACAATGGCTGGCGTTGATAATGCAATCGAATTTACTGATTCTCTGCTCTATGAAAAAACAGGGCAGCATTTAAGCGATCTGCAATGTTGTATTTTGCAACAGGTGTGGGGTGGCAAGACATATCGTGCGATCGCAACCATAGCTGGCTACAGTGAAAGCCACATCAAAGATGTCGCATCTCAGCTATGGCGTCTCCTATCCGATGTCTTAGGAGAACGCATCACCAAGGGTAACTATCGATCTCGGCTAGTGTACTGGCTCAAACGCGCCAAACGCAAAATGGTGCATGTCGCTGAAGAAGCCTGGCCTAAAACCACCAACCTCGAGCCCTTACATCAGCTCAGCCATCTTTCTGGTCCTCGTTCTGCCAAAGACAGCCTGGCCCAGACGCAAATTGCAGTGCCGTCAGACCCCCACTTTATCGGTCGTAGCGCAGCCATTGACACGCTCAATATCCTGAGTAGTCAAGGTCATAAAATTATTATTATTCAAGGAGAAGGCGGTCTAGGAAAAACCACCCTAGCCCAGCATTATCTACGTCAAGGAACCTTTGATTTAGTCCTAGAGTGGCATATTGCCCAAGAAACATCTAATTTAACCGCTGTTGAGCATATTTTGGACGAATGGCTACGTCAAGATCTGCAGGACGAACCTGGACAGGATGTCAGCATTAGCATCAGCCGCTTAAAACGCCATCTGAGACAACAACGGGTGGGGATTTTGATTGACAATCTTGAACCTGCCCTGGATGGCAACGGCCAGTTTGTTGCTGAAGCCCGACGTTACACAGAGCTGCTTAAACTGTTGTCTGATTTTGCTATCAATGCAACAACAATTATCACCAGCCGAGATCGTCTCTGTGAGCCAGGCATTAAGGCCTATCATTATCGTTTACCAAAACTGACACTAACTGACTGGCAGCAATGTTTTAATTATCACCAGCTTTGTTTGCCAGCCAGTAAGAGTTTACAGTACCTGCATCGCACCTATGGCGGCAATGCCAAAGCGATGGAAATCTTATGCAGCACTATTCAAACAGATTTTAATGGCGATCTAGACGCTTACTGGCAAGCCTATCAAGCTGATCCACTAGCAGAGATTGACCTCAAAAATTTAGTCATCAGCCAGATTGATCGATTACAACAGCTAGACTCTATTGCCTATCAGCTCCTGTGCCGCCTCAGCTGTTATCGTTATCAAACCATCGCTAGACTGCCACTAGCAGCAATTTTAGCCCAGTGCGCTCAAACCGACGGTCAGCGCGCCATTACCTCCCTGCGTAATCGCTCCCTGATTGAAGTCGAAAAGGGAGAATACTGGTTACATCCGGTGATTCGTGCCATTGCCATTGAGCGACTACGGCAAAGTCAACTATGGCATCAAGCCAATCGAGTAGCGGCCCATTATTGGACTCAAAGTGTTCAACATTTAACCACCCTTACCGACGCCCAGCAGGCCTTAGAGGCCTACTACCATTATGTTGCCATTGATGACTATGAGGCGGCAGCACAGGTGTTGTTACAGAGTCGTCATAACCGATGGCAACAGTTTTTACCCCTGGCGAGCAGTCTCTATCGCATGGGCTTGTTACAACCGATCAGTACATTAATTTTAGACGTCCTGGCCCATTTAGAAGCTGCGCCAGAACCGTTGCCTCAGATCAGCGAACTTCGTAACATCCTGGGTGATATTTATTGGATTACGGGCAAGATTGACCAGGCGATTGACTGTCAGCAGGGTGCGATCGCAACTGCGCAACAACATCTTTCCGCTCTAAACCAGCCCAAAAGCAATACAGAGTCCCTGACTCACTACTACCTTCAGATGCTTAATATCGACTCCCGACTTAGTCTGGGGTTATATGCCATGGATCTATGGGAGCTGGAGGAAGCCGTCAACAACTTGAAAGCCGTCATTACCCTAGGCCAGGACACCCGTCATCAGTCCTGGGCTGACAAAGCCACCGTTGCCCTTGCCCTTGCCTATGCATACCAGAACAATACTGATCACGCCCACCAACTGGCCAGTCGCTGTCTAACACAGTTTGTTCATCAGCATCCGACATCTGGCAGATTGGCCTACTTTATTCAACTTTTAGGACAAGCCTATGGTCAGCTGGGCCAGCTAACCCTTGCTGAACGCCTGTATCAACAAGCCTTAGACTTTGCTGACGCTAGCCACTACCTGCAGGTCAAAGCCAAAGCCCTGACAGGGTTAGCTACCACCAGCCGTCAGCACAGACAGCTAAACACTGCCCTGGATTATCACAGCCAATCCATTGAACTATTTGACAAAATTGAGGCTAAATGTGACTTAGCTAATGCCTATGTGGAGCTAGGCCATACTCATCGAGTGCTAATCAATATTGAAACTGCATCTCAGCAGTGGCAACAGGCATTAGCCCTCTATTCCAATATTAACGCTCACAAGCAAATGAGTAGGGTTACCGAATTATTAGCAACAGTCGATTGAAGATAGGCCAGACTGCCGAGTCTACTATCCTATCAATAGATCTTGATCATTACAGGACCATAGCCCCAGTTTTGTTTTACACGCAAAACATACTGTGTACGGATTTCTTCATAAGTGATTTATCCAACTTCTGAAGTTTCTGACTATTCTAGAAATGTGCACAACAAGCGCGTCAGCAATCTTCCCCGAGACAGAAGTTAGCTGCCAACATGATCGGTCTCTTTGATTCTGAAAGCCAATGATTAGACTGTGCGATGCAAATCGACAGTCTTTTTTTTGCCCAATTCCAGAATCTTTCGTAGGGGCACGCAATGCCCCTACCAGAAAATCGCAGGATTAATAACTCTCTAGCGCTTGCCCTGATATTCTCACTGGCTTTGTCGCCATGGCATAGGCACCATGCTTGTTGAACAACCACTGATGAAAATCTTTTAAAGAATGTATTTTACTCGCAGTCTTCAACAATGTCTGTAGACTTTTCGCTTCCTTGCGCTGTCGTGCTTCGAGCACCGTTGGATCTATACTTTCATCGCTAACGGTCTCAAATGTAAGCTGATGATCTTGCGGTAATCCTTCTAAACGATAGACCCATTCAAAAATGGATTTTGTTCTCACCATATGAAACTCAGACGTGATAACTAAAATCCGTCTAAGTTTTAACGGCTCCACGTGAATCATCCGAGAAAAGTAAACATTACCAATGGTGTCATAGGAACTGGTTTCCACCAGGATTTTTGCTGGCTCTACGTCCTGTTGCATCAGGTACTTAGCCGCTGCAACAGATTCAAAAATGGGATATCCATCTGCATCTAACGGTGGCGGTTTGTGAGTAGTTCCTGCACTCAGGGTAATGATATAGGCATCTTGTCTTTGCTCAATCGCTCGATTTAATCGACACCGCGTCCATAGAGGCAGCTCCCCATTCGCAAGGACACCCCCACCTGGCACCAGAATTACATCGTAAGTGCCACCCATAGGAATCTCCGAGCAAAATCCCTATGAACTAAGCCGCTGTTGTCATAGCGAACTGCTCAACGGCATCAAAGCCCAACCCTTTCCGAAGAATCACTGGCTCATCATCCGTCATATCCAAAATAGTAGACGCCAGATAACTGGGGTCTGCCTCACTATCAATAATGATATCCACCTGCTTTTCTAACGCATCAAACAGCTCATACCGCGAAAAATAGGCTTCATCCATATCCCCCGTATGGGCTGATGTG
>JBCCJR010000379.1:0-5332 GCA_039045805.1 Cyanobacteria bacterium P01_C01_bin.118 | reverse complement strand
GGTTATGTGCAGGTAAATCGCGCGATTATTGCGAACTTTGGTCAGACATCTTCATGACCTCAGCATTTCCTGCCTTTATCCTTGAGGATTTTGAACTCCAGTGTGGGGCAGTGCTGCCGCAGGCGACCCTGGTTTATCAGACCTATGGTGAGCTGGCGAGCGATCGCCGCAATGTCATTCTCTATCCCACCTCCTACGGTGCCCAGCATATGGACATCGACTGGCTGATTGGGGAAGATCGCATCCTGGACCCCACCCGCTGGTTTATCGTGATCGCCAACCAGTTTGGCAATGGACTCTCCACTTCGCCCAGCAGCGACAGTCACTGTGCGCTGGCGGAGGATGGCTTTTGGTTCACCCATTACGACAATATCCGGGCACAGGAACAACTGCTGCAGCAGGTATTTGGCATTGAGCAGCTCGCCCTGGTCTACGGTTGGTCGATGGGTGCCCAGCAGGCTTACTATTGGGGCAGCCACTACCCTGAGCGGGTCGAGCGCATTGCCGCTCTGTGCGGTACCGCTAAAACCACCGACCATAATCGGGTGTTTCTGTGGAGCCTGCGATCGGCGTTGACCGCCGACCCGACGTGGAATGGCCATCGGTTTGAAGGGGTGCCCGATCGCGGCTATCAGGCCTACGCCCGCATCTATGCCAGTTGGGCGGCCTCTCAGCCCTATTACCGGGAACAAATCTATCGTCAGCTCGGCTACGACTCCCTGGAAACCTATATCGTCGAAGCGTGGGAAGCGGGCTATCGCAAACGCGACCCGCACAACTTGGTTGCCATGATTGATACCTGGCTGCGCTGTGATATCGGCAATACTCCCCGCTATCAGGGCGACACTCATCAAGCTTTACGCAGTATTCAAGCCCGAACGCTGGTGATGCCTGCGACGACTGACCTATACTTCACACCCGAGGATTGCGCGGCAGAGGCCCAACTGATTCCCCAGGCAGCGTGTCGACCCATTCCGTCAATTTGGGGACACCGAGCCGGAAATCCTTATCAAAATCCTGAAGATGAGGCGTTTATTCGCTCGGCAATTCAATCGCTGCTAACCCAGTAAAATGCGGCGATCGCTCTATCAGCAGTTCAGCACTTATATGGGCGATCGTGGGCCATCAAATCATCTGGAAAGTTTCTTGCGAGTCAGCGAAATTGGAATATTATGCGGAAACTTTCTTGCGATCGAGTCGATTCAGGTAGATATGCGGAAACTTTCTTGCGATCTACCCTGAGAGGGATAGTATGCGGAAACTTTCTGTCTAATAACATTGTTATGCAGCTTATTCTGTTGTTGGGGGAGATAGTTGTGAGTCTTGAGTGAGGCGATTGGAGTTAAGTTGGCTTTAGGCTAAATCTTAGTTGAAAAGAACCTCTGATGGTGAACCAACTTGAATTAAATGAGTACAAGCAAGGTGTCGCATACTTATACGATCGTAGAAGTCAAGCCTATGACGATAGCAAATGGCATGTTCAGATTTGTCATCGTCTGCTTGAGTATTCGCAGGTTAGTAATGGGCAGACTGTTTTAGATATTGGAACAGGAACAGGTCATCTTGCGATCGCAGTGGCTCAAACTATTGGTGATCGGGGGCAGGTGATTGGAGTAGACATTTCTGCTGGAATGCTAGAGCAAGCACAGAGCAAAGTTGATGCATTAGGACTCATTAATGTGGAGTTTCAACTTGCGGATGCTGAGGCTCTCGACTATACAAATAATCATTTTGATCATATCTTGTGTGCCAACACATTCCCTTGGATGGCAGATAAAGAGTCTACATTACGCTTGTGGTATCAATTTCTCAAACCTGGTGGACGAATTGGTGTTCATACTCCCGCTGATACAGCGTATATTGGGGCTGTTGTCCTACGAAGAGTATTTGCAAAATACGGCGTTTTGTTAGAAGCTAGCAATCGAATCGGAACAATTGAGAAGGTCCAAAATTTGTTTGCAAATGCAGGTTTTGAAGCCGTTGAAATCAAAACAGAGCAGCATGGCGACTACACGAACTTAGATAAAGCAAAAGCAACCTGGGAAGGAGTCGTTGTGCGTCCTTCGTTGACCTCCCAAAAGGTATCTGGTGATGGGTTGTCGCAATTATCATCAGCACAGTTAGCGCAAGTCAAAGCTGAATTTGACGCAGAACTAGAATCTCTCCGAACTGAGCAGGGAATCTGGGATGATCTCACTACTTTGTATATGCTAGGTAGTAAGTCTGAAAATAGAGGTTTGTAGAGTTGTTGATCGCCTCATAACAACCCTGGTGCAGCAGATGGTACTGAGAGCTTGTGGTGATGCAAAGGTAAATCTGCCGCCGCTGACCAGGAACGTTATGCCGCAATCCAATCGCTGTAGGCGCGATACGGCGTAAATTCTCACAGAGAGCAGCTTGAGCATCATGCTGTTTAGGTTTGAAATAAGTCGACTACCCACTGAGAACAAAAACCGATATAAGTTTTAACTAGATGCGATAGATGTCGGCGTGACGGATAGAGCAAATTAAGCTCAGACGCGGGCAGTGGATAATCTTCCAACAAGTGTACTAAGTCACCATTGGCGATCGCGGCTTGAGCAAGAAACGGCGGTAGTTCTGTAACGTATACTCCTGCTACAGCCAATTCCAGAAGATGCAGGTAATCATTGACCTGAAGCTGTGGTGCAATTTGAATGGATTGATTCCCAAGTAGCCAAACGGTTGTATCGGCAGGGGCTTTCCAACTAGCACAAGGCATTTGAAGAAGCTGTTTAGGACTTTGAGGTACCCGATACTTTTGCAGAAGATTGGGACTTGCAACGAGTAAATGCCGGTACTCACCTAATTTCTGCGAGATTAGGTGCTGATGCTTGCGATCACCAATTCTCAACGCTACGTCAATGCCATCTTCGATCAAGTCAACCCGACGCTCAGTCACCAGTACATCAACAGTGACATTGGGATAGCACGTTTGAAACTCTCGCAGCAATTGACGCCAGGGCATAAATCCGGGAGGTAGAGATAGCCTTAGCCTGCCGGAAAAATCGACTTGGTCGCGATCGAGCGTAGCCAAACCCGTCTCAAATGCTTCGATCCCCTGATTCGCAAATTGCCAAAAACTGGTTCCTGCATCTGTGAGATGTAGACGTCGAGTCGATCGTTCTAGCAGCCGAACACCCAAGGTTGCCTCTAGTGCTTGAATCCGCCGACTGACGGTCGCCACTGGAATATTTGTGCGTCGAGCAGTTTCTGAAAAGCTGCCGTGCTGAACAACTTTGACAAACAGGGCTACGGCGTTGAAGTCCATGATGTCTTTCCATATTTGAGAAGATGCTTCTCATTTTTGCCTACTACACATCAAATTTGAAATAATCTAGACTACTTTCAACATTATTGATACTCATAGGAAACCTGACAATGCGCCATCCAACACATCAATCAGAACAGACAAAGGCTTCCAGCATGCCCTTTCATAAGGTCGGCGCTGTTTTCTATGGTCTGTGGGGATTTTGGCATTTTCGAGTGGTTGCTTTGATGTTTGAATTTGCCACGACTCAAATGGAGCAGGGCGTTCTGCAAGCGCGAATTTACCAAGGAGCATTTCATATTCTTTGGTTTGCCGTGGGTGCCGTGGCGATCGCCATCCTCTTCAACTGGCGCAACAGTCAGATTGGCTACTGGCTCAACCTCTTTATGATTGGCTGGACAGAGATTGGCCTATTTTTATTCTTTATCTTGCCCGGTTTTTCCCCTGGTTGCCGACCGGATTCGTAGGGCCGCTGTTATGGATTGGTGCTGTCATTTTCAGCACGCTAGGCTACTGCCTCAAACCTCAAAAAGTCTGATCCAAATTTATAGGACTCAAGGACTTTAACCCGATTTGGAGGAGAACAATCACAATGAAGAAAAGAGTCTATGCTGCTCTGCTAATAGGCATACTGGCCATAAATTTGTTGTCCTTCCTCGCCCATAGAAGCTGGGCCGAAACAGACGCATCAAATCCTCCAAACTTGCAAGTACAGGTTCAATCCGTTGTTCCCAATGATTTGCAGTGGAATCCGCACTCAGAGTTTGCGGGCGTTGAAAGTGCTATCGCCTTTGGTAATCCGTCCGACTCGGAACTATATGTTCTTTTTGGGAAAATGGGTGGCGGCGCAATATTTCCAGCACATACCCACCCAGATGCTCGCATTACAACGGTCATTTCTGGAGTGATGTATTACGGTATTGGCAAACAGTTTGACCGCACTGATATTCAACCCTATCCAGCCGGATCAATCATCTACACACCAGCAGGAACACCTCATTTTATGTGGGTACAGAACGACGAAACCATAATGCAAGAAACAGGTTTTGGACCTACAGGGATAAGGTTTATGGCGGATAATGAGTAATTGTCAAAGCAAGACTTATAAAATCTGTAGTGTTGGCATAACAAATCGCTGAACCGGAACGAAACGTAAGGTTCTAATTGGATCTTCGAATTTTGATGCATCCGGTTAGCTCAACCGTTATGCGGCTCATTCCTTAGTGAAGATGGTAGGCCATAACGCCTTAATTACCTCGATACTGGCAATCAATATAGATATTCCTCAATACCTTCACCCCTAGTTACCCTCAATAGCATTCCTGCTCGATAAAATAGTCAGATGACTACGTTAATAGTAGAGATACGTCATAAATTTGCTGAAGAGCAATTTGAATTCTCTAAACATGCTGTTGATCAATCCATCTTGCGACAAGTTCGAGTTCAAGAAATTAGGGAGGCAATTGTGAACGGTCAAGTAATCGAGGACTACCCAGAAGACAAGTATGGACCGAGTTGCCTGATTTGCAGTTTGACCCAAACACAACGTCCTGTTCATGTCCAATGTAGTTATCTCTCTCATTCGCTCATCAAGATTATTACAGTGTATGAACCCAGTTCCTAGCGATGGAATGACGACTTTACCCAAAGGAAGCTGAGTGGCGATGATAAGTAATTGGCAAGAGGCGTTGGTTGAAAAGCAGGTGACATACACCTTAAATCTGAATGGGAAAATTGTTCTGATTGAGAACGTACCTGCCCGTGTAAATGAAGAAACAGGCGAGCAGTTTTTCTCTCCGTCAACCGTAGAACGTTTACAACAGACAATTTTGGATAGAAAAGAACCTGACCACTTTATTCAGGTTCCTGTGTACGATTATTCAAACAGTGCAGCATAACAACTCAAATGCAGCGGACTAATGAAAGGGGCTGCTGACTTCAAGGTCATCTGCCGCCGCTCAGCTGTCCGTTAACCTACTTCGATTTTGGGCTGAGGCAGTAGTTTGAATACTAAAAGTAAGTACTAAGAATTAGATTGTGTCG
>JBCCJR010000378.1:0-5337 GCA_039045805.1 Cyanobacteria bacterium P01_C01_bin.118 | reverse complement strand
TACCCTCTGAGCTACAAGCGCTGGCTCCACTCAAGAGTGACTGGCAAACGCTGTTTTCACCTAAAACGACTGGGGCTATGCGGGCGGTGGCACATCAGCTTATCTACTGTCCCTTCAAAGGGATAGCGAAACGACTGTATCTGCAAAGCAAGGTCTATGAACTGATGGCGCTGCAGGTAGAAGCCATCACCCAGCCGGAAGCTGCTCTACAAACGGCACCCTTTAAGCAAGACACTATTGCACGGATTTATTATGCAGCAGAGATTCTGCGATCGCGCCTAGAGTATCCTCCCAGCCAAACTGATTTGGCCCAGCAGGTTGGGTTGGGTACTCGTACGCTGCAAAAAGGATTCAAGGCGGTATTTGGCCTAACGCCCTTTGCCTATCTAACTCAGCAGCGGATGCAGCTGGCTGAACAGCTGCTGCGACAGCCAAACTGCACGGTTGCAGAGGTTTCCAACATTGTTGGTTATGCCAATCCAGCTCGGTTTGCAGCAGCATTTAAGCGCCACTTTGGCATTACGCCCAGCGAATGTTTGCAGGGTAAAAAAATCTTCTAGGAAATGCGCTTTTAGGTTGATGGTGCGTTTTCTGAGTAGATTCAACAAATTCAATTTCCTTACACTCAGTTCACTCAAATAAGAATCCCTCTCAACTGATGGATACTCGAACAGGTGTGAGGATAGAAATGGTCACGACTAAAACTTTGACAGCATTACCGTTGGCTGGGGTAATCAGCCTCTTGGGATCAATGGCACATGTGCTAGCAGTATCAGCTGAGGAATCAGAGCCAATGGAGATAGAGGGCGATTCCCCTACAGCACTAAGCCCCGCCTCCAAAACACATGACCCGAAATCAAGCTCTCAAAATCAACCTACGCCGGCCTGGATAGCGCAAGGGGTAACATCGCCGACGCAAATCACCGATGTGCGGATAGAGACCACCGAGGCTGGTCTTCAAATCGTGCTTGAAACAACTGCTGACGACCTGCCAACTCCGATGACGACAGTATCAGGCAATGCCTTAATTGCAGAAATTCCCAATGCGCTGCTGGTTTTACCCCAGGGAGACGAGTATCAGCAATTTGAACCAGCCCCAAGCATTGCACTAATTACCGCTGCCAATTTGCCAGGCAATATTGTTCAAGTTGTGGTTACAGGAACAGAGGGGCCACCAACGGCTGATGTCAGCCTAGAGGCGCGTGGATTCATCCTAAGCATCACCCCGGGTTCCGGGGTTGAGGCAACAGAGCCTGAAACAGACCCAATCCGAGTGATTGTGACTGCTGAGAAACGGCCAGAACCGGCACAGGATGTACCCATTAGCATCACGGCCTTAACTGCCGAAGAGATTCAAGATGCAGACATCATCTCACTACAGGGCATTGCTGGAAACACGCCTAACTTCTCTGTCCTTCAGGCAGGGAACAACCGCGCCTTTACTTACTCTAGTTTGCGGGGGCTCTCTAACTTCAACTTTGGCTCTAGAGACCGGATTGGCTTCTACATCGATGATGTTCCTTACGATGGCGGGGCGCTGGGGCTGTTTTCCCCTGACTTACCTGACATTGAACGCGTGGAAGTCCTACGTGGTCCACAAGGAACGCTCTATGGCAGAAACGCACAGGCTGGCGTCGTTAACGTTATCACCCGCCGTCCCAGTGATGTATTTGAATTTGACGGGACAGTAGGCTATGGCAATTTCGATCGCTATGATTTGCGAGCCAGCGTCAGCAGTCCAATTATTGAAGATGAATTGTTCTTTCGGCTGTCGGGCAGCTACATCACACGGGATGGGTACACCACCAACACCTTAGGAGAAGACAACAGCATTGACGGACAGTCTGGAATTACGGGGCGAGGACGGCTTTTGTGGACTCCCTCAGACGATTGGGAAATTTCCTTCAACGCCAACTTTGAGGATTATCGTGATGGGGCTTATGTGTCGGTGCCCCTCAGCGCGTCTAATCCGTTTGAAACAGCGCGTGACTTTGAAGGGTTTAATGATTTAGTGTCTAATGCTCAGTCGCTGCGGGTGATTTATCGTCAGCCAACGTTTCAAGTTACCTCGATTACGGCTCACCGATATTCCAGCACAGAAGGGGCATTCGATGCCGATGCTAGCCCTGCTGACGCGATAATTCGCATACTGGGATTTAATACTCGCTCCATTAGCCAAGAAATTCGCGTGCAGCCACCGGACGATGGGGATAGCCGCTTTCGCTGGCTAGGTGGTGCCTATTATGAATCTTTCAACTTGGGCAGCGACCAAGGACTTGAATTTGGGCCTGATGCAGTGACATTGGGATTAGCCCCCTTTGCAGGAGTGGACCGCGCTCAGTTTGACATTGACACCGAAACCTATGCGCTGTTTGGCCAGGCAAGTTACGACATTACGGAAGCACTGACCCTGACAGCAGGATTGCGATATGAAATCACCCACTCGGTATTAGACAACTTCGACCAAGCCTTCACGCCAACAGGTGGTAACCCAATTCCGACGCTGGTTCTCAACGATATTGGTGAACAGAGCAGTGAGCTTATCCCACGATTTGCCGCAGAATATCGCTTTAATCCAAATATGTTGCTTTATGGCAGCATCTCTAGAAGCTACAGACCTGCTGTTGCCAATGCTGGAACCCTAAACCCGGAAACGGCCATCCTTGATGCCGAGCGGGGGTGGAACTATGAGGTGGGGCTCAAATCGTCGTGGTTTGCCGATCGCCTGACAGTGAATCTCTCAGCGTTTTACAACCCAGTCAATAATTTTCAGCTAGTTGGTTTTACGCCTCGCGGCGAAATTTTTGCCGACAATGCCGATGTCATTATTGTGGGAGGAGAATTAGAACTGCGTGCCACACCCGTTGATGGACTCGATCTGATTGCTGGTTTGGGTATTGTGGATGCCACATTTGATGGCTATATCGATCCCTTTAGTGGAGAGAATTTAGACGGAAATACGCTCCCGTTTGCTCCGGATCTGACCTATAACCTTGCTATTCAATATCGTAGCCCGACCGGTATTTTGGGACGCTTAGAATTGCAGGGGTTTGGAACGAACTACTTTGTTAATGACAACTCACTGGAACAAGATCCGTTTGCAACTGTTAATGCACGCCTGGGATATGAATCTAGTAATTATGAAATCTATCTGTTTGCGAACAACATTTTCAATACCGAGTATGTCACCAATGCCCTGCCTTTTTTCCCAGAAGCCATTGCCACTTATGGAGCTCCAGCCACGTTTGGCGTTCAATTTAGAGCCAATTTTTGAACTCGATTGAAATGCTCCGTTTGGAAGCCAAAAAGATCCGCCTTGGAGTCCTCTTGAGATGAATAAGCACTTACCGTTGAGTCTTAAGACAACCTGCAGACTAGGAGGTGATCAACTGATGCCACGCGATCGCATCACGTCCATTCATCCACATCAAGTCACAGTCCACATCAAGTCACAGTCCACATCAAGTCACAGTCCATATAAAAGTCAATGAAGTCAATTAATTACGAAGAATTCTCATTAAGCAATTTTTAGAGTAGCCTGTAGGCAAACCGCCACGGTCTGCTGTAGCGGTAGCCGTCTAGCTTTGTACGCTACCGCGAGCCAGATTGCTTATAGACTCAGCATCCTGACGATACACGGTGCATTAAACAATCTGGCCAGCACTGCAAATGACACATTGAGGAAAACCCAATGGTAACCATTGATGAAAGTCGTTGGCCCCTGGTATCGGCTCGTTTCCAGGGAGCCGGTACGCCCGAAGAAATGGACCGCTTTTACACCCGTTTTGAAGCGTGGTTAGCCAAGCAAGAGCGCTTTGCCCTGGTGCTTCAGCGAGATAATGCTGAAGCGGCCGAAGAACAGAGCAAAGGCTCCCCTGAAGTCAAGCAAATGCGCAAAGACGGCATTGCCTGGACAAAAGCCCACAAGCCTGAAGTTTCTCAATACTGCGCTGGGGTAGCCATAGTGCCCGACTCGGCAAAGCTGCTGAAGCTATGGGGGCCGATGGTGGCCAAGGTTACTCAAAATATGTACGGCTGCCCCGGTAAGGTGTTTGCCTCCGTCGATGAGGCTAAGACCTGGGCATCAGACCGGTTGGACATTGCAGATCATCACACTGATGCACCCGGTGCATCATCTCTAAAACAGTCATCGTCTTTAGAGCAGTCACCGTCCTTACAGCAGTCACCCTCTTCTAAACAATCACCGCCTTCAAAGCAGCCAGTATCCCTTAAACAGGTCGTGCTAGGGCAGCGCATTACCTTAGTTCTATCGGGGCTGTTGGCTATTGTGGGGGCTGCGTTGGGCCTGTTGCCCTACTACCTGATTTATTTAGTCAGCCTGAGACTATTTGATCAGGGATTATTGGCTCAGACGACCGCTGGTCTAGACGGGCAATATATTGGGCAGTTAGCCTGGATCGCCGTCGGGGCTGTGGTTGGCAAAGCGCTGTGCAACGGACTCTCAACTCGCCTCTCCCATATAGCGGCCTATACGATTCTCTACGATTTGCGTGTCGAACTGGCCCGTAAGCTGGGGAGTCTGCCCCTGGGCTACTTTACCAACCGCACCACGGGCGATATCAAAAAAATTATCCACGAAGACGTGGAACAGATGGAGCAGGGGCTGGCCCATATTATTCCGGATATGGCGGCGGGGATAACGGTGCCACTGCTGACGGGTATTCTGCTGCTGCTGGTGGATTGGCGTATGACCCTGGCGACCCTCGCGAGTGCCGCGATCGCCCTCGGCATCTTTAGCTTTATAATGTCGCGCTTTGATATGAGCGCCTACAACGCCCTGCTGGCCAGGATGAACGGCGTGGTGATTCAGTACATTAACGGCATGAAAGTGATTAAAGCCTTCACCCGCACCGATTTTTCCTTTGCCCAACTGCAAGATGTAGTGGAAGAAATGCGGCTGGTGTATGTGCGCACTACCCGCACCTCTGCCCTGCCCATGGCCATTATGCTCACCCTAATGCGCTCAGCCGCAGTAACGGTGGTGCCGGTAGGCATTGCCCTATATCTGATGGGTTCCCTTAGCTTGCCCGCATTTGTGCTGTTTGTGGTGATGGGCATTGGCTTTAATCGACCGATTATGGCAGTGCTCTTCCACGGGTTTACGGGGTTTTACCAAATCAATGCGGCCTCTCAACGGATTACGGAGGTGTTTAACCAGCCCGCTCTAGCTGACCCTGAAGCGCCGCAGCAGCCCAGGGGTAACGCGATCGCCTTTGAGAATGTCTCCTTTGGCTATGGCGACACTCAGGTGCTCAAAAATATGAGCTTTACCGCTCCTGCCGGACAGGTCACAGCATTGGTGGGGCCATCGGGGGC
>JBCCJR010000377.1:0-5341 GCA_039045805.1 Cyanobacteria bacterium P01_C01_bin.118 | reverse complement strand
CTAAAGGTGCTGCGCATATTCAAAACTGGCTGCGACTGACTGTTCGTCACCTGATCCAGATAATAGTTTGTCTCAACCATATGGGCTGAGGCTTTACCACCTGCCAGAAGCATTCCGAATACAACGAATGGAGTGAGTCGTCGAAAAGCCATTGTACCAATCCCTACTTTATTAAAAGATTTACGCGCAAAAAGGCTGCACTCAGAGATAAATCATAGTTAACGCACCCTAGCAATTCTAGTTGCTAGAACATCATTATCCTAACTTGTGAACTCAAAACTGTAGCGATAGTTCCCGTATGTTAGGGACGAATAGAGCGCTGCTCAACATTGCGGCGATACATGGAAATTGCCTGGGCTCGCTGAATGGGCCAGTACAGCAGCATAATCACCAGGGCAAAGCCAGCTCCCGCTAGACCAGTGGAAAACCAAAGACTCGCTAATGAGAGCCCATAGTGCAGTCCCAAAAGACTGCCAAATAAACTGGTGATAAAGGAGACTGCGATCGCAAACCGAGGTTGAAATGCCTGATGCAAAAAACGGTTAATCGTTAAGCCCATCATGATGCCCAGCACACTGCCGCCGCATAGCCCCAGACAAAAAGTCACAATGGAGCTAATCTCATCGGTTGCCGCCAGTGTAGATAACAAAGATATGGGCAACACCAGGGTAACCACACCGATACCGATGGCCGTAATGGCGCGAGACGCCTGGGCCAGTTTGGCCTCGTGGAGTAACCAGCCCGCTATTTCCAAACCACAGCCACAGCCAAAGGTGGCCATCAGTATCAAATAGTTGTTGATGCTGGCCAGCTGGGCGGCATCCTGTGGGACAAAGGAGGCAAATCCCCACATGGTGATCCAACAGGCCACCAGCAGGCCAATCACCAAAGGATAGGGGGTTCCCTGACTACGAAACATCAGAGGAGCTGTCTCCACGGTCAGGTCAAAGGAATACACCGACGGATGGGCATTACTTTTAAGTACGATAGTGCGCTGATAGGATTTTCCCGTCATCAGCTGGCTGGTATCCACCTGGATCTGAGTGGTGACATTATTGCCATGGAAGCTGGCTGGCATAAACCGAATCCAGCTGTGGTCTCCCTCAGCGGTCATCCGATCGTTGGCATTTTTGGCCACTTCCCAGGTGCCCGTCAAGGTGGTTTCAGGCACCGAGTTAGTCAGGGTGACGGTTTCGGTCAGCATGTCTCCGCGGCTTTGGGCGGCCAGGCTAAAGTTGGCCCGGTTAAACCGAACGGTGGGTTGTCGCAACCCGTGTTCTGGAATTGCTTCCAGGGCGGCCATCGCATTTTCAAAACGATTGCCAAGGCGAGGATCGACCATTTTCTCTAACCATTTGATCCATCGCAGGCTCAGATCCGCCTTTAGCTTTTTGAAGTCCACCTGGTAAGTAATATCCACCAGATTCCCCACTTGATCCGCCGGGGTGTTAGTCAACAGACAGAGCAGCGTCATTCCCAGTCCGTAAAGGTCTGATGCTTCTGTGAGCTGGCGATTAAAAATCTGCTCCGGTGGCATAAAGCCCAGGGTGCCTTTGACGACGCTGCTGACGCCCACTTCGCCGTCGCCGATGCGGGCAAAGCCAAAGTCTACCAGGTACACATTTAGGTCATCATCCACCAGGATATTGGCTGGTTTAAAGTCACGGTGAATGACGGGGGGAATACGAGTCTGCAGATAAACCAGGATTTCTAGACATGCGATCGCAATTTGTCGAATTGCCTCTGGGCTAAAGCTGCGGGATTCTGCCAGGCTGCTTGCTTTTTTATACTCCTGCACCATGCAGAACCCATCATCCGCCTGGAAATCACCCAAATACTTAGGAATGCCAGGGTGTTGCAGGTCTTTTAGCACCTGGATTTCCTGCTCTAACGACGCATAGTCAACCCACTGGGCCGCAGATCTGGCATATTGAAACTGCTTGATAACAACAGGTTCTTGCGTTTTTAGATGGGTGGCTAAATACGTTACCCGCCCCCCGGCACGGTTAGCTCCCAGTTCAGCTATTGCTTGATAACCATGATGTGAAAAATCAGGCGGCGTAAACTGTGGCTCTATGGATGAATCTGTAAGGCGGACCATTCTTACTTACAAAATCGGTAGATGTATGTGTTACTCAATAGCGCAAAACAGCAGCAAATATTCTGAAGATAGAACGTCTTCAAGATAAAAATACATCTGTATAAAATATGCTTGCGCCCTCAGTGTACTAAAAAACCTCGAAAAGAGTATTAATCACGAACCTTTAATATTCTCTTTTAGCAGAAATACGCATAGAGGTTTGTATCACCCGATAGTTAAGGACGAATCAAACGTTGTTCTACATTACGACGGTACAGGGCAATGGACTGGGCCCGTTCGATGGGTAAGTAGGCCAGCATAGCGCCGATGCCAACGGTGTTAGAAATCAGACTAAAGGTCATCCAGGGGTTCTGAATCGTTAGCCCCTGGGTTAGACCCAGGACGGTGCCCAACAGGCCGGTTAATAACGATAGGCCCACCGCAAATTTAGGCTTAAAGCCCCGCTGCCAGAACCGATTGATAGTCAAGCCGTTGATGGTGCCCAGTAAACTGCCCCCTGTCAGACCCAGGCCAATGGTAATCACAGATGTAAGGACGTCGGTAGGAGTGACGTTGAGGGTCAAACATAAAGGGGCAACCAGGGCAACGGCAATGGCTCCCATGATCATCGTGATGCGAGCGGCAGGGGACGGCAGTTTGGCTTCATATAAGAGCCAACCGGCAATTTGCCAGCCCAGCCCATTGCCAAAGATGGCCAATACTAGCAGGGCATTGCCAATACTGGGGCGCAAGGGGTCGTATTCCGGGAGTAGAGAGGCTAGGACCCAGGCCGTTATCAAACAGGCAACGAGCAAGCAAACCAATAGCGGATAGGGGCTACCCAGGTTTTTTAAGAAGGGGACCGGCGCTGTCTTAATCGCCAGGGTAAATGAGGAGGCCTCTTGTTGGGCATTGCTTCTGAGCAATAGGGTGCGCTCATAGTTTTCCCCTGCCATCAGTTGGCTGGTATCGATGTGAATGCGGGTAGTGATATTGTTGCCACAAAAGTTTGCTGGGGAAAATTGAATCCAGCTGTGCTCACTCTCCAGTTGAGCCGGGTCGTTACTGTGGGGAGCCACTTCCCAGGAGCCGGTGAGGGTGGTCTGGGGCACCGAGTTGGTCATGGTAATGGTCGTTGTTAACCGTTCGCCACGGGTGTGGGCGACTAAGGCGAGATTGCTTTGCTTAAATTGGACCTGGGGCTGGCGGAGACCATGGTTAGGAATGTTTTCAAGGGCAGCGGCAGCATTTTCAAACCGGTCGCTCAAGCGTGGCTGCACCAGGGTTTCTAGCCACTTGATCCACTGGGGGCTGTAGTCAGCTTTGAGGTGTGAAAAATCCACCTGATAGTTAACATCGACTAAATCCCCCACCTGGTCAGCGGGAGTGTTGGTCAGCAGGCAAATCAGGGTTATGCCTAATCCATACAGGTCTGATGCCTCGGTAAGCTGCCGATTAAAAATCTGCTCGGGGGGCATAAACCCCAATGTGCCTTTGACAACGCTGCTCATGCCCAGTTCACCGTCACCGATGCGGGCAAAACCAAAGTCCACCAAATAGACCTTAAGCTTTTTGCTAACCAAAATGTTGGCGGGTTTCAGGTCGCGATGAATAACGGGGGGAACCTGGTTTTGCAGATAAATGAGAATTTCTAAACAGGAGATAGCAATCTTGCGGATGGCTTCAGGGTCAAAGCTGCGGGGGGTCTCCAGGCTGTGGGCGCGCTTATATTCCTGCACCATGCACACCCCATCATCTGACTTAAAAACACCGAGGTATCTAGGAATACCTCGGTGTTTTAAGCTTTTAAGCACCTGTCCCTCCCTGCGGAGAGCTTCATAGCCCACCCAATTGGACGAACTTACAAATTGAAATTGTTTAATGACCACCAATCGTCGCGTTTTGATGTGTCTTGCGAGATAGGTGATGCGTCCGCCAGTGCGATTAGCCCCCAGTTCAGACTTAATGCGAAAACCATACTTGGAAAAATCAGGTAGCTCTAGGTTCAAGGATGAATCTGTCGGGCTTGTCATGCTTGCACTGATATGGGTAGGGCATTTATTCCCTGATAGCGTGCAACATCTCCAGAGTCCGGTACGTAAGCCTTATCTTTAAGATGAAAACATCTATTGAAAAAAAAATGTATAGATAGCCTGAAACGTCCCGAGTGCTGATACAGGGGAAGGGGTGTGTGTACGGAGAGAGAGGATGAAGAATAAAGAGTCACCCTTCACCCTTCACCCTTTATCCCTTTACCCTTCAACTTTCTATTCTCCTGTAATGGATAGCTCCTCCACCCACACATGGGGCGCTACACCGCTGGGAGTGATTTCTTCATCGGGAGAGACGTAAATGATGGACTGGAGCACCTGACGAAAGTCTCCGGCTACGGTAGCTGATTCGATGCTAGTACGGTTACCGTTTTTGATTAGCCAGCCGTCAAAGGGTAGGGAAAATGAACCCTGAAGGGCATTTACACCGGCATGGAGTGCCTGCAGTTCGTCGATTAAAATCACGTTATCGGCATCTTCCAGACTGTAGCTGGTGTCCGTTGGTTCGCCTTGGGTGATGTGGAGAAAGTTGCTGCCTACGCTTACCTTGGCTCCAATGCTGGCGTGTCCGGTGGGTTTTGCTCCCATGCGTTTGGCGGTGCCAGCACTGTGCAAAAAGTTGGCCAGTACGCCACTCTCAATAATAGGTAGCCGTCGGGTGGGGGTGCCTTCGCCATCAAAGGTGTCAGGGCTGACGTTGCCGGTATGGAGAGCATCGTCATAAACCGAGAGTAGTGGAGATGCGACAGCGGTATTGAGACTCTCAACGGTGGACAGGCTGCGTTTATCTAATATGCTCTGGGCGTTGTACAGGTTGCCAAACGCCCGGATCAGGCTTAAAAAGGCATCGGGGGAAAAGACTACGCGATACTTGCCAGACTCAATCTTTTCGTAGTCCAGATGACTGAGGGTTTTTTCGGTGGCTTCTTTGAGACAACCGTCAATGTCCAGATGCTCGGTGCCAGCACTGACACGAACGGCGCTGCCGGAGCGGGGTTTGCGGCCTTCTTGTTCTGTTTTGGTGTAGAGATAAACTGAGGCGGAGGTGCGTTCTTCGCTGCGGGCAGCGCCGTCGCTGTTGACATAAAAGTGTTCTACGGCGTTTTGGGCAAGACCGTTGTAGGGGACACTTGCGATCGCATCGTGGGCATTTAACAACGCCTGCTCCGCCGTCACCAATCGGTCAATCAAGGTGCCCACAGGGGCCGCT
>JBCCJR010000376.1:0-5354 GCA_039045805.1 Cyanobacteria bacterium P01_C01_bin.118 | reverse complement strand
TCAAGGAGTGATTAGGAACTGTTACGAGATATCGAGAGATTTATTTATACCGGTCATTCGTCAGTTTATTGCCGATCATGCCACTGAAGCTACCTTCGCTTGACTATATTGCTCGCCGTTTGTCAATGCGTAACTTCTAAAATCTTGTCTTGCTGGAGAACAGGCTTATCTGCAACTAAAGAACATGTTCTTTAAAGACACCTAGCGGTGGTGGTAAGAAAATATAGTCATGCGTTCTTCGATATGTTGTGCCAAGGTTGCCACTGCATTCATGAAAACAGTACAATTGAACCAATAAAATCTTTTGTATTTCAATGCGGCGCGATTCACTCTTTTACCGCCTATTCCAACAATCACCAAACTTGTTGTTTGACCTCCTACCTACCCCACCCTCCAACGCATCCGCCTACCGCTTTGACTCAGTCGCCGTCAAAGAACCCAAATTCGAAATCGACGGCGTCTTCCTCCCACCCGAAGACAGCGAGTCCGGCACCGTCTACTTTTGCGAAGTCCAATTCCAAAAAGACGATCAACTCTACGAACGCCTTTTCGGCGAAGCCTTCCTCTACTTCTACCGACAACGCCATCGCTTCAACGACTGGCAAGCCGTCATCATCTACCCCACTCGCACCACCGAACAAACTAACACCCATCCCTACCGGGCCCTACTAGCCAGTGATCAAGTCCATCGCATATACCTCAATGAACTAGGCGATCCCAAAGACCTACCCCTGGGCTTGGGTCTGATGCTGCTTACCAGTACCAACCAAACCCAGGCCACCCAGCAAGCCCGCACCCTGGTCACCCGCACCCAGCAAGAAATTATCGACCCCACAGAGCAGCAAGCCATAATAGAGTTAATCATTACCATCATGGTGTACCAGTTCACCCACATCAGTCGGCAGGAGGTAGAAATGATTTTAGACGTACGCTGGCAAGACACTCGTGTTTATAAGGAAATCAAGGAAGAAGGTCTACAGGAAGGTCTCAAGCGAGAGCGTCTACTGGTGATACGTCAGCTAACACGCAAAGTAGGGAAACTACCTGAAGTTACATCTTTGACAGTACAGCAGCTATCCGTTAAGCAGATCGAAGAACTGGGTGAAGCCCTCCTAGACTTTGAACGGTTAACGGATTTAGATACCTGGCTGAATCAACTCACTACGAAGCAGACTGACCTTTCCCAAAGCCTGATTCAAACCTTAGGCACATTAGAAGAAACCACATCAGAACAAGTCAAAGCGCTTTCCCTCAGTCAACTAGCGCAACTAGAAACGGCCTACAAAGACTTTACCTCTGTTAATGATTTAACCGATTGGTTGCAGGCACAATCAAAAGCTGATACCACTGATACCAACCTATCGTAATCCCCTTGACTGTCTGCTGATGAGTGCCCCATCCGCCTACCAATACACTGTCGGCGGAGCTCTACGCCAGGATGCCCCCACCTACATCCCCCGCCAGGCCGACGAAGACCTCTTCCTAGCCTTAATGGCCAGAGAATACTGCCATATTTTTAATGCCCGCCAAATGGGCAAATCCAGCCTGCGGGTCCAAACCACCCAACGCTTAAAAGCCCAAGACATCGCCTGCGGTGTCATCGAAGTCAGCGCCATCGTCGAACACGGCATGACCTCCGAAGCCTGGTACCTTGGCGTAATCCGTCGCCTTAGCCGTAGTCTAGGCATCAAACTAAAAGTTATCCCCTGGTGGCGCGAGCGAGAGGGCATCTCCCCCATCCAACGCTTTAGCGAATTTATCGAGGACGTTCTCCTCACCGAAATTCAACAGCCCATTGTTATCTTTATCGACGAAATCGACAGCCTGTTTCAATTCGACTTTAGTGACGATTTCTTTTCCCTCATTCGTTACTTTTACCAAGAACGGACTGAACATCCTGACTATCGTCGCCTGACCATTACCCTCATCGGTGTAGCAACACCATCTGAGCTGATTTCATCTCGAGATCGCACCCCCTTCAACATCGGCACCGCCATCCAACTCAGAGGCTTCACCCTGGACGAAGCCAAACCCCTCGGTGCCGGCCTATCCCACCTATCAGAATATTCAGAAGGTCTCATTCAAAGCATTTTACGCTGGACCGGGGGACAGCCATTTTTAACCCAAAAGCTATGCCAGCTCGTCGTCAGCGAAGCTGATATCAAGCCTAAAGCTTACCCCGCTCCCTACATCGACAAACTAGTCGAACGCAAAATCATCCAAGACTGGCTGCAGCAAGACACCCCTGAACATCTCAAAACCATTCAGGACAGACTTCTCTATAGCTCCCGTGCCCAGCGGCTGCTAGAAGTTTATCGAGACATATTGCAATCGCGCATTGTTCTGCTGGAAGGTAGCCCAGAACAAAATGAACTACAGCTGACGGGGTTAGTTGTTAAAGAAGGAGCCTATCTCAAAGTTGCCAACAAAATCTACGCTGAAATTTTTAGACCCTGGTGGGTTGATCGTCGGTTAACATCCCTTTGCCCTTACCAAACGATGCTGGAAAAGTGGCTTTCTTCAAAATGTGATCCCCGCTGGTTACTCAACGAACAAAACCTACAAGAAGCGCGAACCTGGGCGGGCACTCAAAGCCTTAGCGAAGAGCACCACCAGTTTTTGATGAGCAGCCAGTCCCATATCTATGAACAGACCATAGCTCGTCAGGAGGCTCGACGTAAAAACGAAAAAGAACAAATGAGAAAAGAAGCAGATGCGATCGCAACCCGCCACATCACTCAAGTTAAACGCCTGTTTATCACCAGTCTAATTCTCTTCACCTTGTCAGGCATAGCCCTAACCATCACCCTGATTGTTGCTCTCAGACCATCGACCGATACACCAGAACAATCATCAGATCGCAGCCTGTCTACTCTTCTGTCCCAACCCTAAGCAAGGAAAATTTGACCTAGAATTCAATCCGATATTCCAACCTGAATTCAGTATCATCCAGGTTAGAAGACCCTCGCAACCGCAACTCTTCAGTTAGTTCGTACTGTAAGCCAAACTGGGGAGCGTTACCGTTATTAAGAATCTCCAAAACACTGACGTTAATATCGTCGGTAACTTCAAATATAGCCTCCACACCAATACCGATGCCAGCGGTACTATCCGTCGCCGTATCGGTGGTCGGAAATACGCTAAACGATTGAAACCCAATAGCATCGGCTAAGTTGTTAAGGAAGCCAACCACATTGCCTGCACCAACAAATCCTGCCAACTGGGTTAACCCAGCGCTGGTTATGCCATTAAATACATTGTTGCCCAACAGTGCTATCAGTTCGCCTTGGCTACGGGATGGATCACTTTCTAAAATGACCACTTGACCAAGCTGGTCCTGAGCCTCTTCTGTAGAACCCTCGGCCAGCTCTCGGACATTAAGTTCGGCGACACTTGCCCTGATAGTGATATATTCCACATTTCCCAGCGCATCAATATTTTGATTTTCAGTCACTTCAGATGAGACAAAGCCTGATTCAGAGATAGCAGGCACTCGGGACGTATCTGTTTCCTGCACTCTGGTTCTCATGGTTGCATTTAGAATCGGATAGATGCCATTGCTAGGGATAAAGGTAGCTTTATTTTCTTCGCCCCTATCTAACCGAAACTGTGTGGAAAATAGATTGATCCAACCAGATTCCAGTTCAATCTCTCCCTTGGGTCTTGGGTTAGCCAGGGTCCCATCCACAACAATATCTCCCGATGCCCTCAGGTTAAAAAGAGGCTGTCCTTCAATTAACAGACGGTCGCTCAGCTGAATTTCAAAGTCATTAAAACTGATCAGCTGGCCAACAAGGCCCAACGGCAGCTGGTCAGAGTCAGAAATCAGGTTCTCTTCTCCAAAAAAATCCTCTCGATACAGGGCAACTGTCTTGGCCATCTGTCTATTGATTGGGCTATTGGGCTCATTTTGAGGATTAGTGTCTGTCACTGCAGTATCGGCATTAGAGCCCGTAAACTGACGGGCTAGCTCACGGGTGCTGACTTTCCCCTCTCCAATCGCCAGATTGCCGCCCACCACTGGAGCAACCACTGAACCATCAATCGTTAGTTGTCCATCAAATACAGACTTAATTCCACCGCTGTAGTCAACCGGTAATGTCTTCAGGGCAATCTTGATGCCATCCTCAAGTTGGTCAAAGGGAGAAAGAGGCAGTTCTCCATTTATAGTTAGCTGCCCGTCCTGCACATTAGCCTGCAGCTGTGGAATGGTTAATCCGCCAGTGACAAGGGGAATGTTGGATTCGCCAAGGGAAAATTGTTCGTCCAAGAGTGCCAAGTCAAATTGAATATCTCCAGTCAGATCAGTAATCGGAGCTTCTAAGAGTTCACTGCTTATCATCCCGTTCCGCAGCTTAACATTACCCATAACAACAGGCTGTTTAAGGGTGCCGTCCACCTGAACAACAACTTCTCCTTTCCCCGCTTCCCAACGCACCTGATCTTTTGTCAGGGTGTTGATCACATCGAAGCTGTCATTAGGCACCACAGCTTTGAGCGCTAGCCTCTCGGTGGAGGGCTTCACCGTCATAAAGGGTAAGGCGTAGGGAATCTTTCCCCTCAGGGTAATTGCCGCATCATCAGGGTCAATCGCCACATCCCCGGCTATATCCAAACTGGCATTTCGATAGCTAAAGTTTGTCTCCACCAGCTCAAGGGGATAGTTATTAATCTGAGGATCAATGATGAGCGCCTGGCCCTCAACGATAGGGTTGGCCAAACTACCGTCAAACTGTGTGAATATGTCTAACTGGCCCGTTGCATCTACTGGTAAGGGATAGATATAATTCGCCAGTTCCACCGGTAGATTATCTACTGTCAGCTGACCGGTTAACTCGTCTAAATCACCATTGCCAGAGAGATTGATAATGGTTTCTCCAGCAGTGATTAAAACCGATTCAAAACTGACACTCAGCTCCTGCACATCGCCGCGAATAACAAATTCATTGGGCGGTGCATAGGGGCCCCATTGCCAGCTGTCTCCTTGAATATTGAAGTTAGCTTTGGCATCGTTTAGGTAAGGGGAATCTCCGGCAAGAGCAATGGTGCCTGTAAATCCTCCAGACAGCTCGGCCAATGATGGAATTATCAGCTGTTCCCCACTATTAAAAGCGTCAGGTTGATTCTCCACAAAAGCCGCAAAGGCTTTTAGTTGTTCTAATAATGAACCAGATGGTAATTTTGCGGGTTCTGCGGCTAAGTCGGCGGCGGTGCCATCTAGTTGAGGGGGCTCCAGGAGATTAAACGCGCTCAGGTCAACTTTTTCCACCAGTGCTACGAGATCTTCGATACGTCCTTCTGCAATGGTTAACTCGCCCGTGTATTGCAGCTGGGGCGCTAGACTAGCACTACCT
>JBCCJR010000375.1:0-5416 GCA_039045805.1 Cyanobacteria bacterium P01_C01_bin.118 | reverse complement strand
CAAACGGGGGCGGGCTAGACTGAAAAAGAAGAAAAAAGCAGCTTAACGTTAATTGCTTTTACTCATGTTGCTCGGTGACAACACACTCTGCAATCGGCAGAGATAGAAGCTCTTGCCTCTTTTTTTGTTAAAAGTCCAAATTCAGTAAGTTGCTGCGCACATAGCTGTTGTCACCTAAAGCTTTCAGCGAGCACACGTAGCCTAAACTATGTGCACCAAGCTACAGTTCCAACCCACCCAACAATCAAACTCTTATTTATGACCTCTATCTATGATTGTGTTGTTGTCGGCGGTGGCCCAGCGGGAGCCACATCAGCCTACCACTTAGCCAAAAAAGGCCATTCTGTCCTGCTATTAGAAAAACACAAGCTTCCCCGTTATAAACCCTGTGGTGGTGGTGTATGCCCCAAGGTAGCCGAGTGGTTTGACTATGACTTTGAACCCGTTATTTCGCAAAAAGTTACCCAGGTACGCTACACCTATAATTTGGAAGATGAAGTGATTGCTGAGCTATCAGAGCCCATTTGGATGGTGCGTCGCGATAAATTTGACCACTATATGGTAGAGCAAGCTCAAAAGCAGGGAGCAACTTTACAAACAGGTACTAAGGCTACCAGCGTCGAGTTTAAGAATGGATGCTGGCATATCACCACATCGGCAGATCCCATTGTTGGACGCTATCTAATTGCCGCCGATGGAGCCAAGGGGCCAATGGCAAAATGGCTTGGGTTTAAACAACGCAAAACAGTCATGGCAGGAGCGATTGAAACCGAACCACGGCTACCTGTCCATGATGGACACATCGTCCATTTTGAGTTTGGTCTGCTCAAACATGGCTATGTCTGGAATTTTCCCAAGGCCGATGGTTACTCCCTAGGGAGTGGAGCATTTATGTCAGCTAAACGCAAATCGCGAGACCTGGTACAGCCTCTGGCAGATTATTCCAAACAGTTTGGTGTGGACATCGAGCATGAAACTAAGCATGGTCATCCCATTTTTCTGTGGGACGGTGATCAAACCCTTCATACCACTCAGGCTGTATTAGCTGGAGAAGCTGCCTGTGTGGTAGATCCTTTTACAGCTGAAGGTATTCGACCCTCAATTTTTAGCGGGCTCAAAGCATCAGAAGCAATCCACAATGCGCTTACGGGTCAAACGGACGCTTTAGCCAACTATACCCAAACCATGATGCAAGAGTGGGGCAATGAAATGAAATGGGCAGCACGTCTGGCCAAAGCGTTTTATTTAGCCCCGAAGATTGGCTATCGGGTGGGAGTCAAGCATCCCCGAGGAACCCAAATTATGGGCGATGTGTTTTTAGGAAAGTTACGGTATTCCGATGTGGTCACCCGCGGGCTCAAACGGATCAGCGCTGGCTTACTATCGGCGTAACTTTCATTAGTTACCAATAGCAAGTGTTCAAAATCCATCCTGCACACCCGATAACTTTCTATTAAAATCCTCTGCCCGTATCATTATTGCGATTTAGACTAGCCCGTGTTAATACATAATCAACTATCGTATTAGCCACCAGCAATAAGCGTCTGCTCAGTAACGCTTCAACTGCTTTAATGATTTCAATATATTTGGTTGTGTCTTGCCGACGGAGTCGGTTGAGCTGTGGTTACTAGACTGCCTATGTTATCACAGCAGGATGCTGGTTCAGACGAGCCGGCATCTGTTATCGACTGGATGTCCCCCCCAATACGCTGGCAAGCTGAGCAATCTCCTCCTCCTCACTTGATTGAGGACAGTACGCTATTTACATTCTTACGATGTCCGCGCCGGGCTTATCTAAACACCTATGGTGATGCTGCTATGCAAGCAGAACCCAGTGATTATCTGATGAAGCTCAAGGGCGACAGTGCAGTACATCGCCAAACAGTTTTAGCGGAATTTAGCCCCATCCATCGTCCCAGCCGCTACGACAGTACAGCAGCAAAAACCCAAGCCACCTATGCCCTGATGCAGCAGGGTGTGGAGCATATCTGTAGAGGTACGGTAGCCGCCATTAATCCAGATGGCACCATTGGCTATGTTAGTCAGCCAGATTTATGGATTAAACAGCCTGGCTCTTCCTGGCTAGGAGACTGGTACTATGTGCCCCTGGATATCAAACTTGGGAAAAAACCGAAACAAGAATACCAGCTAACCGCAGCATTTCATGCCTATGTCTTAGCAGCCTGGCAGGGAGTGATTCCTCTTGAAGCTCATTTACGGTTGAGAGAACGCCACTATACCATTGATCTAGAAAAACAATGGTCCACGTTATTAGAGCTGCTAGAAAAATGCGAAGCGGTTCTCACTGCTGAACAAACGCCAGATGTATTTATCAGTCGCAGTCGCTGTGACATGTGCATTTGGCTCAATCACTGTTACGACATTGCTCAAAGTCAAAACCACCTATCGCTCTTGCCGGGGGTTACCCTCAATCGCTATCGGCATCTAGAAAAATTAGGTCTCACGACGGTTGAAACCTTGGCTCGAAACCAGCCTGCCACATTGGCTCAGGCTTCGGGCTTTGAACTAAAAGTAGCGGAGAAATTGGTGCACCAAGCTCAAGCCAAGTTGTCTGGTTCTGCGATCGCACGCACCGATGCCAATAACGGCTTTACCCTATCACCAGAACAACTACCCAGCGCCCCGATCGAACTCTATTTCGACATTGAAGCGGCACCAGACAAAGATCTGGTCTACCTCCACGGCATTTTAGTGGTCGATACCCAAACTCAGAAAGAAACTTTTATTCCGCTAGTAGCACGGGAACCAGAAGGTGAAGAAAGTGCCTGGAATCAGTTTCAACATGTCATTGCCCATTATCCAGATGCACCGGTCTATCATTTTTGCCCCTATGAGGCGCAAACCGTCAGACGCTTAGCCGAACGCTATGGCAGCATTATCGACATTGATGAGCTGCTTAGTCGCTTTGTAGATATTCATAAGCGCATCGTTGATGCCGTCACCCTGCCGATAGAAAGCTACGCGCTCAAACATATTGCCCGCTGGATTGGGTTTGAGTGGCGTGACAGTAGCGCTAACGGAGCCCAATCCATCTGTTGGTATGACAACTGGCTCTCTAGCAAAGATGAACAATATCTCAACGATATTTTGAAGTACAACGAAGACGATTGCCGTGCTACCTTCTGGGTAAAACGATGGCTCGCAAACTTTTCTACTCCGATTTGGGATGATGAGGCAGAGGCAGGCTAGTCTGGGTGAACTCCAGATGTTAGAAATCTGCAGAAATGGGGCAATCTCTGTATAGCAAAAAATCTTGTTTGCTATTTGACAAAGAGACCATTCCTGAGCAAATATAGAGATCGCTCGTAAGGGCCTGTAGTTCAATTGGTTAGAGCACCGCCCTGTCACGGCGGAAGTTGCGGGTTCGAATCCCGTCAGGCCCGTTTTTTATTCAGGCATATTTGTGAACCCGTAACTTCTGTCAGCTTTGCTGACGTTGCACGTAGTCCCATCCGCGACGGCATAGCCTACGAATTCCGTCAGGCCCGTTTTATTCAATCATATTCTAGACAAGGCATAACATGCTATGCCTTGTCTAGAATATGACCAAGGCAATACTGATTAAAACAATTACACCTAAAGCCAGCCAGCCAGAGTATTTTCGCCACCAGGGAATCGTGTACATCTCAGAAGCTGCCATCCTTGGAGCCTGATTTATATCCTGATAGAGCGTACAGGTAGTTGCCTGGGGACGCTGAGGAAAGGTACAACTATTATCCTGATGATAGCTACAGCTATCACAGAGGTATGTGCCTTGCTGGGCACGATGAAGGTCAATACCGGGATGTCCGTGAGCCTTCAGCTCTAACCCACAGTTAGAGCAAATAACGGTATTGGCTAACACAGGCTGATGGCATCGAGGACAGCTAGGCATCTTTGTTTGCGGTCGCGACTATCAACTGTCCCTATTTTGACTAGGAGGGACAATAAACTCCTTAGATTCAAGCATTTCATAATCAAACCCCAGGGCCATATCAAACCGCTGATTAATCTGAATGAGCTCATTTTCAGGAATCGCTTTCCATTGCTCACGGGTAGCCCACGAAATGACAAAAATTACTTCGTCATCATGGTTAGGAGCCAACCAGGTAGTTTTATCTAAAAATCCTGGATAAGTAGCCAGAGCAGAGGTCCAAATCTCGTCATCAATCGCTAAGTAGCGATCTCGTTCTGCAGCAGGCACCTTAAATTTTAACCATTCAATCACCATGACAGGTTGAGGAGTAAGGGTTGCTTCGGTATTAACAGGAGTTTGGATTGAAATTACCACCACCCACACAGCTGCAAACCACCACACAAGTCTTTGCACCATACGGTTAACCGCCCGTTGAATACGCCAATAGTTTGCCAAAATAAGTCTATATGAACCCCAACTCTGTTCAACACTATCGTTTGGACAAAGAACATAGTCAGGGCTTGAACCTGGATGTAATGGTCCATACATCCAACATCCAGAGCAGTCGTGTTCATAAGGGAAACCAAAGGGTTTCACACTAGATTTAACTCAGTCGTTTCAAAATTTATCCCCCAGGCTATGGACTCATCCAATTTATTCCGTCAGCTTTTAATGTTGGGCATTGGCACCACCTCCTTGGTGGCAGAGCAGCTGCGGCAGGTGAGTGAAGAGTGGGTAAAAGATGGCAAGCTTAACCCAGAGCAGGCTAAAGGATTTGTCGATGACTTTATGGCGCAGTTCAACATCGACCAGGCCGCCATTGATGAGCAGCTACAACGCCAGATTCGTAACATTATGCAAGACCTGGGCGTTCCCAGACAGGCTGAAATGGATGAACTACGCGGTCGTCTAGATCGATTAGAACGTCAGCTCAGGGATCTCGAAAATAAGCAGTGGCGCTAACACAGCGTTTAGTATTCAATCCAAACGCGCCAACTAGAAATCTGACACCATTAAATCTGCTTTTTACGAATCGTAACGTACAATTTGGATGCAGGTTACGCGCTCATACATCAGCGCTTGCGTTATCGCACTGGGAGAAGAAACTGTGAAAGAAGTTTTGATTAGTCTGGGGGTTTTCGCTATTTGCTGTGTTGTGGCACTAGCCACGCAGCTGAGGGGTAGTGAAGCTGTCGCAAGTAATCTAAACGCCGATATAACTACTACTGAAATTGCAAAATCCACACTTGTAGCTCAAACAGCGTCCGATCTAGAACCCGCAGAACCTACCGAGGAAACAAATTCTGATATGTCCGAAAATATGACAACCACGGACTCTGGCCTCATGTACGAAGACCTGGAAGTCGGTACTGGAGCGCTCCCTACCTCTGGTCAGGCAGTCACTGTGCATTACACAGGCACCCTGGAGAATGGCGATAAATTTGACAGTAGTCGCGATCGCAACCGTCCTTTCTCCTTTACTATCGGCGTTGGCCAGGT
>JBCCJR010000374.1:0-5422 GCA_039045805.1 Cyanobacteria bacterium P01_C01_bin.118 | reverse complement strand
TAAGACGTTTCAGCTTCAGGCGTGGCATTGGGTGAGCTAGAAAGTAAGTGGGCTTCGACTTGAGCGCTCAGCCGTAGGCGTGGCCTTCCCGGAGGGAATACGGTGTATGGGTGATGGGTGGATGGGGAGCTAGAAGTGCTAGTGTCTAATCGCCTGTCGTTGAGAATAGACTTCCTCTAACAGCAAATCGCGGAGTTCATCAGCAATATCGTCGGGCGGATTTCCTGCAAGGGCTTGGCCAATCAGGCGTTCGGCCTCTCGCAGTTCACGACACTCGATTGCTAGAGCAGCGGCACTACGATGCAAAACGGAGCGAGTCGGTTCGAGATCAAACTGATCTGCCACCAGATCGGCCGCTATTCGTTCTTTGGTGAAAGCGGCTTTAGAAAGGGCAATGACGGCTTCAGCATCCCCTTGTTGACACGCCACGACTGCCTGGTCAACCAGTTCCATGGCTTCTCGGTGAAGGGTTTCTACGTCCGGCATTTTTCTATCCCTAAGCCTTTATCCTTAACCGATCGCTCAATGATAGTGAGATTGGTGAGGTGAGGCATGATCAGTGCAGCGATACCATAGGCCCCGTATTCGGTGGCAACTTCCTCGTCAGCATTGAAACGTCGAATTGTGTCGTCGATCGCGTCCCACTGAAGTTCAACAGAACAGGATTGAATGCCGTTGATTTGCATTGAGGATGCTGTTGGGATGGCGCTGTCAGCATTTTAGGGCGTGAGCGCCATCGCGCAAAAAGGTTAGAGCAGCAGAACCGCGTCGTAAAAAATGCGTCTACCGTTCAAAATCTCTTCACCGCCATTAGTCGATTCCGTAAGCTAATCGAGAACAATTTGCTTCAAGCGCTAACCATTTCAGCAGTGACCCAAGCTGAGGCTGTCGTCAGGTAGGTCAGGGCATTCTTAATTTGCGAATGCTTTACAGAGCAAGCCTGCTGATGCTGTTTTCTGCTGCTGATCTGCCGCTGGCTTTGAGCAAAGATTTGCAATGTGTGTGAGGACGATGATGAAACAGCTATCGCTGAGTTTAAGTCTGTTGACTCTGCTGATCGTCGCGGGAAGCCAGAATGCACTGGCATCAGAATTAGAAGTTGTAGAGGAAATCGAGGCTGAAACGACCGGGCAAGCAGCGCTTTTACCTGCCCTAGGCAATGGTGAAACAGCCAACGCTGAGGTGAGTGAAGGGGCGTCGGCGGAGCCTCTCCAACAGAGAATTGCCACAACGACACCTCCATCGTCTACGTCTGAGGTTAAAGCTGAGGTGCTGTCTTTGGCTGAGGTGGAGCAGCCTGCCACAACGGTGGATGAGTGGGTGACTCAAATAGCTCAGGCTGAGCGGGTAGAGATTACCAATATCGAAATCGAAGAGACGGCGGATGGGTTGACGCTGCGATTAGAAACGACTGGAGAATTAGCGGCACCGGAGACTTCTGTGACAGGCAATGCGGCTATTGCCATTATTTCTAATGCGGTGTTGAATCTGCCGGGAGGCAACGAGTTCTCTGCTAGCAACCCGGCAGCGGGCATTGCGCTAATTGACGTATCGGCTTTGTCGGGTAACCAGGTGCGGGTTGCCATTACGGGGACGGATGCGCCGCCAGCGGTGACTATTACGGCGGTTGCCAGTGGATTGCTGGTAACGACAGCACCAGGGGTGCCAACGGCGGAAACCTCGGACGATTCGATTCAGATTACAGTTACTGGGGAAGATGGTGGTGACTACTTTGAGCCCAATACTTCCACCGCCACCCGCACGGATACGCCGATACGCGATACTCCCCAGTCGATTCAAGTGATTCCGCGCCAAGTCATTGAAGATCAGCAGGCGACGAGCCTACCCGAGGTGCTGGAAAATGCAGCGGGTGTCACCAGTTTAGGCGAGAATTTGTTTGGTCCGCTTGATTTTGCCATTCGCGGATTTGATAATGCTCCAGTACTACGAGATGGCTTTATTCTCCCTGGACTTTTCCAAGATACGACAGGACCAGAGGTGGCGAACCTGGAGCGAGTGGAAGTTCTGAGAGGGCCAGCATCCGTCTTGTACGGTCAGGCTGAACCGGGTGGTGTGGTTAATCTAGTTACGAAACAGCCCTTATCAGCTCCGTACTATAATATTCAACTGCAGGCTGGAAACCGAGGATTTGTTAGCCCCAGTATTGACTTTTCGGGACCGCTCACTGAGGATGGGCGCTTGCGCTATCGCCTCAACGCCCTTTATCGTCGAGAAGAGAGTTTTCGAGATTTTAATAATGATTCTGAGCGCTTCTTTATCGCCCTCACCCTGGCTTGGGAGATTAGCGATCAGACCGATCTAACCATTAGCCTGGAATATGTTGAAGATAATGAATTCTACGATACGGGTTCAGTTGCCTTTGGCGAGGGCATTGCCGATGTCCCCCCGGAGCAGGTTTTCAACGATCCGGACAGCACAGTTGCAGAGGACTTTTTGAGTGCAGGGTATATTCTGGAACATCGGTTTAGCGACAACTGGACACTCCGCAATCAGTTTCGCTACACCTCTAGCTCCTTCGACTTTGGCGTGGTGCCATTTCCTACTCGTGATAATCCTCCAACGAGTATTCTAACCCGCTTCATTCTGAGACAGGCTGGTAACACCGATACTTATTCGTTCTACACCAACGTTCAAGGTGAGTTTAATACTGGGCCTTTAGAACATACGCTATTATTCGGAGTCGATCTAGCTTATGCAGAAGTCAATACACTGACATTTGCTGACTTGACTAATCCCGCAACCATTAATGCCATCGATATTTTCGACCCTACCGTAGATATTGATGTTCCTTCTGCAAGTCGTGTTCCAATTCTGACTGATCGGGATATAAACGCAAACCAATTGGGCATTTATCTGCAAGACCAAATTGACATTTTAGATAATTTAATTTTGGTGGCGGGGTTGCGCTATGATTCCTTCTTTCAAGAGGTGATTCAGAATGTACAAAGTACAACACTTAGTCAAAATGAATCTGCCATAACACCCCGCATTGGCATTGTTTACCAACCGATTGAACCTATTTCTCTCTATGCCAACTACTCTCGCACCTTTGCGCCAAATTTTTTTAGTACCGATACAAACGGCAATCTCTTAGACCCCGAAGAAGGCGAGGGTTTTGAAGTGGGCATTCGCGGCGAAATTGTTGATAATCGTTTAGTTGCCACGCTAGCGTATTTCGATATCACCAAGCGAAACGTGGCAACAACTGACCCCAACGATCCTAGGGCCTCCATTACTACTGGAGCACAAGGGAGTCGCGGGGTGGATGTTAATCTGACCGGCGAGGTTTTGCCCGGTTGGAATATTATTGCCTCCTATGCCTATATTGATGCGGAAATCACTGAAGATAATACATTCCCGGTCGGTAATGGACTATCGGGCATCCCTGAGCACAGCGCTAGCTTGTGGACAACCTATGAGATTCAATCAGGAAATTTGCAAGGGTTGGGCTTTGGTTTAGGATTTAACTTCGTCGGAGAACGGCAGGGCGATTTAGAAAACAGCTTTGAGGTAAATAGCTACTTTATCATCGATGCAGCCGTGTTCTATCAACGAAATAATTGGCAAGTACGTCTGAATGTTGACAATCTCTTTGATGTTGATTTTGTCGAGTCTGCTCGTGGTACAAGACCTTCGGGTGTTCGGTGGGGTGAGCCACTGACGGTACGAGCGTCTGTATCCTATACGTTTTGATTGCAAACTACCGCTCGCTTGAGAATCATTAGAACCGTCATAGCTGCTCATGAGTACTCCTTTGTAGCTTGACCCTAGAAAAGGGAGGCAATTACCATAGCTAATTCCCATAATGGTTTGAACCGATGGCAAACGTTTATTCGGTTTGTCCAAACACGGCCACTTCCTCAGGCTCAGCGATCGCTGGACCGCCAACGTCGGTTTTTCTTATTGTTGGGGATTACTGCGTTTATAACCTCTGCCTGCACAAGCAAAGCGCAAACGGATAATCAGCCTCTGACCGCTACAGCTACCGCTGTAAGACAAGTAAAACATGCTTTTGGTGAAACCGAGATACCCGCGAATCCGACTCGGATTGTCGTGTTTGGTTATATCGTGCTTGAAGCGTTAGTGGCCTATGGGTTGCAACCGGTTGGCGTACCGAATGATATTGCTGATAGCCTGCCCCATCTGGCATTGGATGAGGAGACTATTGCCGAAATCGGCCCTCCAGGTCGGCCCAACCTAGAAAAGATTGCGGTCCTTCAGCCAGACCTCATTCTCGCTAGCAAATATGTCGTTCGCGATGCCTATCCCTTGCTGGCACAGATTGCCCCAACGGTAGCATTTGACGGTGATATCTATACTGACTGGAAAGAACTAACCCGCCTGTGCGGAGAAGCTTTGGGCAAACAGGCCGAAACCGAAAATTTAGCAGTCGCCTATGAAGACAAGCTGCAGTCAGTCAGGTCTAAATATTCTCAAAAAGCAACACACCCCCAGATTTCTGTCATCTATCTTTATCCAGGACAGACTGGTGCGATGGGAACTGATACCTTTGCCGGTAGCGTACTCGCAAATGCAGGCATTGCCCGTCCACCGAGCCAGGCCCAGGCGCAAGGCCCCAAAAATCTTTCCCTGGAGTCTCTCGATCTGCTTGATGGGGATGTCATATTTGTGATTACGCTGCAGAACAACACCGAAAAAGGACAAGAAAGCCGGGCCGAAATAGATCGCGTCAAGGCCCATCCCCTCTGGTCTCAACTTAAGGCGGTGCAAGCCAATCAGGTTTACGAGGTTGGTTCTCATTGGGTAATCGGCAGCTACATTGCGGCCAATCTCATTCTGGATGATTTATTAACGTATGTGGCCTAGCTTCGGCGCAGTTGCGAGAGTTTTGCTTGGGCGAGTGAGTTGATAGGTTGGCTTAGAAGGGCATGCAATTTAACTAAACGGCTCGATAGAAAACTGCCTCAATCGTCAACGGAGATTCTGTCAGCCCTCGGTTGACAAATACAAGCAAAAAGTTAGCAGCTAGAAACTGCAGTCGGGCTCTTTGCCTGCGAGCGGTGGATTTTTAAGCGTGGTAGAACCAATTGAAAAATAAACTAAATTGTGCTTGCGGCAATAGGTCTTTACCAGTCCATTAATCGTTTCAGCAATGCGTTCATGATTTCTACCTGGAGACATAATTGTAATGTTCCCCTGCCAATACAAAACTCTGTAACCTGCATAGTCTTCGCTGACTAACTGTTCGTAATCAGCCCAAGTCATGCCAGATAACGTCAGAGTTTGATCTTGCTGGTGAGCGCGATCGCGGTCTATTCCTCATGGAATTTCTGCGTATACCGCTGCCCACGCCTCAACTGTTTCTGGCCCAATTTCACTGTCGATCGCTTCGCCATATTCAGTCACCAGCCGAATGGTGACAGTTTCGCTGGGAGCGCTC
>JBCCJR010000373.1:0-5443 GCA_039045805.1 Cyanobacteria bacterium P01_C01_bin.118 | reverse complement strand
TTATTTGCAAAGCTATCAGCCGCACAGAGGCTGAAATTATTGAAGATGGTGCTGTTTTTGTAGAAAACGGTAAAATCGTAGAGATTGGTTCTTATCAAGAATTGTCGGCTAAATATCAGCCTGATGATACGTTGGGATCAGTTCACCATGTGGTGATGCCAGGTTTTGTTAATAGTCATCACCATGTGGGGTTAACTCCTTTTCAGCTAGGGTCACTGGATTATCCTCTGGAACTTTGGTTTGCCAGTCGTCTTTCTGCCAGACAAGTCGATTTTTATCTGGATACTCTCTACTCTGCTTTTGAAATGGTAGAGTCAGGGATTACAACGGTGCAGCATATTCATGGTTGGTTGCCAGGGCCAGCCAGCCTATGGCCAGAGATTACGGGCAAGGTTCTCAAGGCTTATGAAGATATCGGTATGCGGGCATCCTATTGCTTTGGTGTGCGTACGCAAAACCATTTTGTCTATGAGCCCAACGATGAGTTTGTTGCCAAGTTACCCCCCAGTATTGCGGTGGATATGGAGGCCATTCTCAAGTCCCATGAGGTGCCTTTGGAGGATTTTCTCTGGTTCTTTGAAACCCTTTGGAAAAAGTGGGAAGGGGCTGCCGATGACCGCATTCGCCTGCAGCTGGCCCCTGCGAATCTGCACTGGTGTGATGACGATGCTATTACCAAGCAGACGGAGTATGCGCACAAGTACGGTGTTGGCATGCATATGCATCTGCTGGAAACTCCCTACCAGATGGAATATGCCCATCGCCGTACGGGTACATCAGCGGTAAAGCATCTTCATAAATTAGGTGTTTTAGGCCCCCACCTCACTTTGGGACACGGTGTCTGGCTCACGGAAGAAGACATTGATCTGATTGCTGAAACAGGGACGATGATTTGCCACAATGCCAGCTCTAATCTGCGGCTGCAGAGTGGTGTTGCTCCCCTTAATCACTATGCTCAAAAAGGAGTGAAAGTGGGCATTGGACTGGATGAAGCGGGCATTAATGATGACCGTGACATGCTCCAGGAAATGCGATTGGTTCTCAAGCTCCATCGAGTCCCTGGTATGGATTCTTTGGTGCCTGCAGCCTCCCAAGTATTTCAGATGGCAACGGAAAATGGAGCCCATACTACCCGTTTTGCTAATGATGTGGGTGTGCTAGAGCCAGGTAAAGCTGCTGACTTGGTGGTGATGGATTGGGAGCATTTAGCCTATCCGTATCTGGACGATACCATTCCTGTTTTAGAAGCTGTTATTCACCGTAGTCGACCCCGTGGTATTGATGCTGTCATGGTGGCAGGCGAAGTGATTTTAGAAAATGGCAAGTTTACGCGGGTGGACAAGAATGCCCTACTAAATGAGTTAGCCGAAAGGCTCAAGGCTCCTCTCACGCCAGATGAACTGCGCCGCCGAGAGCTGGCTAAAGAAGTTTTTCCCTATGTGAAAAAGATCTATGACGGCTGGTTTAGACCCGAAGCCTATCAATCACATTACTGCACCAGTTGTCACACATATCACCCATCGTCGGGGTGAAACCTTGTTCTGCTTTTTCTGATCTCAGCCCATTGACCTTGTTACTTGATCGACAAATTGAACTAAGGAGACTTATCATGTTTCATTCTCGCACTAACCGTCGTCGTTTTCTTAGTATGAGCCTGGGCGCGGCAATGACGCCTTCTCTACTATCTTTCTTAAGCAGTTGTGCACCCGGTAAAAACCCTGCTGCCTCCGGTGGTTGGGATGGTCGTGAGATTAAGTTTGCCCATGGGGCCGGTCTGTGTAATATGCCTCTGTTTTACTCCGCTGAGAAACAGCTCTTTGCCAAGTATGGGTTTAAGGGAACAGCGGCTCTAACACCGATGCCTGCTGATGTGGCGGTGCAGTTGGCTACTGGTCAGGTGGAGATGGCGGTAATTCCGTTTACGAATGCGATCGCAGCCTACACCCAAGGCGCATCTTTCCAAGTTGTTGCTGGTAGTGGTGTTGAAGGCTTAGTCATTGTCGCTAAACCCGACATTAAATCCTTTGCCGATCTTAGGGGCAAAAAAGTTGCCACCTTCCAGGCCGACACCCTGGATGTCATCGTCTATGACTACCTGAAAAAAGAAGGGATGACCTACGATGATGTGGAAATGGTTTACCTGGGAGACTCCACCGAACTCTTAAACGCCTACCTGGCTGGTCAAGTGGATGCTGTCAGCCATATTGAACCCTACGCTACTAAAGCAAAAACTCAGACCAATGGCAATATTCTTGGTAATGGTGTTGATATCTACGGCAGTGGCTATCCTGACTGTGTTCTCGCCGTTCGTAACGAGATTATCGAAAGCGAGCCTGAGATGGTCAAAGATGTTATTCGTGTCTTTTTTGAAGCCCAATACGAGATTGAAAATAACTTCGAAGGGGCGGCCCAAGCGACTATTGATAAGTACTATAAGACCGATATGGAGAGTCTGTTGGCCTCTGCCCAGGCTCAGCCTCCCGGTGTGGATGTTCGGGATAAGCGCGACTTTATGTATGAGCGTGCGGAAAGTATGAAGGAGTTGAATTACATTAATACGGATCTGGATGATAATTTTGTTAATTTCTCTTTGCTGGAAGATGTGATTGCTGAGAGTCCAGAATTATGGGAGCGGGTGAAGGTGAAGGTAGCTGCTTAAGATCTATTATTGATTGGATGCAAAACCGGTTGCTTGGGGTCTCTCCGAGTTCCTTTTCCAGAAGTATGGAAGTTCTCCCAATTAGGCCAACTGGGGTTTTCCCTGGTTAGGGCCGGAACGCCACCCTAAAATCCAGCGTACTAGGTTATTCCTAGTGGCATTAGGTTGGGGTTACGGCGGAATCGATTATATATGTTCTGGACTGGTTTCTGCATAACATCTGGAGTGTAAAAACCAAGTCATGAAGTTGTTGTTTGATGGCTCCTTAGTTATTAGCTTTATGTACCCAACGTGACTCCTCAATTCTTAAAACTATGCAATTAAAATCTTCTGTCAGTCCAGTTAAGCCTCGCGTTGCCAAAACGCGTAGTCGCTGGTGGCAGAGTGTGGCCACCTCAGCTATGTGGTGGTGTCTCTCTCTGGGGCTGTTTATTGGGATTTGGGAACTAGTAACCTTGCTAGGATGGGTAAACACCTTAATTTTGCCGCCACCCCATGAGTTTATTGCCGAAATTGGCAATCAAGAACAGTTTCTTGCGCCAAAAATTGGTGTGGAACGTACGGGAGGCAATTTTGTTTTGCTGACCGCCATTGTGGCCACGCTCAAGCGGGTGGTGGCGGGTCTGGTGCTGGGGTTTATTGCGGCTATCGGGGTGGGCGGCTTGGCCTGTTATTTTGATCTTTTTGGCAAGCTCACGTTGCCGGTGATCACCTTATTGGCTCCGATTGCTCCGATTGCCTGGATTCCCTTTGCCATTATGGCGTTTGGTATTGGAGATAATGCGGCCATTTTTGTGGTGTTTATTGGGATTTTCTTTTTGCTTACCCTGGCGACGGTCAATGCGATTAAAAATGTCAATCAGCTCTATATCAATACGGCAAGGGTCCTGGGTGCCAGCCGTCGTCAGGTGATGTTTAAGGTGATTTTACCGGCGGTAATTCCAGACCTGTTTTTTATTCTGCGGATTAACTTTTTTGCGGCCTGGATGGCGGTACTGGCGGCTGAGATGGTGGGGGTGAATACCGGGCTGGGGGCGATTGTTATGGTGGGACGGCAAATGTTTAATGCCAAGCTAATGTTTTTGGGCATGGCGGTGATTGGGGTGGTGGGTTATCTGTTAGATGTCGGGTTTCGCCAGCTGCAGCAGCGGGTGCTGTGGTGGAAAGGTTCAGCACAAATCTAGTAGAGGGGGTTATTTTATGAGTGAAATTGTTTGTGATCGCGTCAGTAAAATCTGGAACCCTGATACCAACGAAGCCAATTTAGCCATCGACGACATTAGTTTCTCCGTGGAACCGGGGGAATTTTTAGTCATTATTGGCCCCAGCGGCTGTGGTAAGAGTACGTTGTTGAGCATGATTGCTGGATTGGACATCCCCACATCGGGAGCACTACGGTTTCGTGGTGAGGTGATTACAGAGCCCTCGCCCCATCGTTCCATGATCTTCCAGCAGGCATCACTCTTTCCCTGGTTGTCAGTGATCGACAACGTTGCCTTTGGGTTAAATCTACAGGGGCTAGGCAAACGAGAGCGTCATCAGCGGGCTAAGGAATACTTACAGCAGGTGGGCCTATTAAAGGCAGCAAACCGCTATCCCCATCAGCTCTCGGGTGGGATGCAACAGCGGGCCTGTATTGCCCGTGCTCTTTGCCTAGGGACAGACGTATTGCTTATGGATGAGCCTTTTGCTGCCCTGGATGTCCAAACCCGTCACCAAATGCAAAAGTTTTTGCTGGACATTTGGCAAGGCACTGGTAAGACGGTTATTTTTGTCACCCACCACATTGACGAAGCCGTTTATCTGGCAGATCGAGTGCTGATTTTAACAGCTAATCCAGGCCGGACATTGGCCATGGTACCGGTGGATATGGCCCGGCCCCGTGACATGATGAGCAAAGGCTTTGAGTATCACCGCAATCTGTTTATAGACCATCTGCGTTCTGAGGTGGTTAAAGCCTTTGAAGAACAAGAACTGGCAGAGATGTTGGACACTCGCATTAAGTAAAGGGCTATGATTAACCGATTTCCCCTATTGCAACACCTTACCCAGTGGGTCACAGGAACCCAGGCAAAAACTGGTGAAACTTCAGATGAAAACAAAGCTGCTATCGACATCTGGTCCTACGCTGAACCTGCTGGGGAAGAACCCGATCCCCTCAAGCGTAATGTATTGCAATGGCGGCGTTTGATTACATCGGTGAGAGAACCCCTTAATATCTTTCCAGGGCAATCCGTTAATATTGTTGGCTTTGTTCATCGTCAGTTTCCCGGTGCGCCCAATCAATTTGTTCTGGCCCGACATATCATTCGTTGTTGTCTAGCAGATACGGTCCCCCTGGGATTAGCGATCCATATCGATACCGCCGATAACTTTGAAAATGATACCTGGCTACAGGTGCAGGGAGTTTTTAGTACGGTAAACGTGCGCAATCGCCCGACACTGGTGGTGATTCCTGAGCAAATTCAACCAATTTCTGAACCTAAGAAAGCCTATATTAACGGTGTCTTCTGAAGCCTATTCCAGAGATTTTCGTGGCTATGGGCCTAATCCCCCCAATCCCCATTGGCCTAATCAGGCCAGGGTAGCGGTATCGTTTGTGCTCAATCTTGAAGAAGGGGCAGAACGGGCGATTTCTGCTGGTGACGGATCTGGGCGCTCAAACATTTTTTAGACCATCTACAATCCTATTCTCACATCTAGATTGCTACCCAAGAAGAAATTGCTAGACATTGGCAACGGTCTAAACCTCAGACTTGATGAACAAAAGGCTTTTTGCCAGTG
>JBCCJR010000372.1:0-5459 GCA_039045805.1 Cyanobacteria bacterium P01_C01_bin.118 | reverse complement strand
CATAATGTATATTCAACATGTTGAATATGTCAATGAAATTTTTTAGTTAAATCTGGTTGTTTAGTCTGTAAGTCCCTATGGCCCTAGCCCACACCATCCTGGCGTTGTTAGCTCAGCGTTCCGATAGCGGATATGACCTTAGTAAGCGTTTTGACGAGGGTCTCAGTTGCTATTGGAAAGCGACACAGCAGCAGGTGTATCGGGAGCTTTCCAAAATGGAGCCCCAGGGCTGGGTCAGTTTTGAGAAGGTGCCCCAGGAGGGAAAGCCTGATAAAAAGGTTTACAGCATCACAGAATCAGGCTGGACTGAGCTGATGCGCTGGTATGCAGAGCCTACGGACCGTACTCAAATCCGAGAAGATTTGCTGGTAAAGGTGATGATTGGCTACAAGGTGCCCCGCGAGATGTTACTCAAGGAACTGCATCAGCGTCAGGCCCTGCATCAGGCTCAGTTGGATGAGTACCGCGTTACGGAGGAGATGTGTTTAGGACATCCTGATCCTCCTGTAGAGCTGCAGTTTAAGTACCTCACTTTGAAGCGAGGTATTGCCTATGAAACGAGTTGGCTACAGTGGTGTGACGACGTGTTGTCCTTTCTTGAGCAGTATGATGCGAAGCAAGGGACGGCGTCCTAAGTAGGCGTGAGATCGCAACATTTCACGGGATCTACAACTAGTGATCGCTCTGAATTGTGCAAATAGTGTTCATGCCCACATCAGTAATTGTCACGCTTCTTAACGATCTCCCGTGAAATCATGAGGACTCTAATAATTTTTCAAGAGTCGCTATCTGTCAGTTATTGGTTGCCTATCCACGGATGACTCTAATGCCTGATTTCTGAGAGTGATGCAACATACTGAAACATATTGAGTAAATATACTTATCAGTTTGACAAAGGTGTTACGACTGGTTATTAAAATCAGTCTTGACTGAAGGGCTCTATGAAGGCCTGCTTGTCCATTTATAAAACTCAATTAAAAATGCAGACACTTGCAACTAATAATCAGGTTATCCCCGTATCCACTAACGGCGGCATTCGTCTAGAAAGTGGCGATACCAGCGGCCTTAAGACGTTTTCGACAATGGATAAAGCAGACTGCCTTCAGGCGGTTTATCGTCGTCTCTTTAAAGACAATCGTAATATTACGTTCCATCACAATGCATCTTTGGATTCTGCCTATCTCAATGGTGAGATTACTACCCAGGAGCTTGTGCGTGAGTTGATTTGCTCCGATATGTTCGTAAACTATATTTTGGCTACAAATAGCAATTATCGTTTTGTCCAGCTTTGTTTTGAGCGTGTACTTGGTCGCCCTGCTATCCAGTCAGAAATGTTCGAATGGAGTTCATTGCTGGCTTCTGAAGGTATTCGTACTTTTGCTGAGCAGCTGACTGGTTCTGAGGAATATATGACTGCCTTTGGTCCTTATCAAGTGCCTGGTCGTCGTTCTATCAAGCTGTCTTCTAGCGATCAAGATTTGCCAGCTCTGCCTAAAGAACTCAGTATCAAGCGCTATCAAGGTCCAGGTAACGAAGCTCAGTGGAACTACATTGGTTCTGTCAACAAATATTGGAAAGGCGATAAGCCTCCAGCTCTCCTTCGTAAGATTGGTGCTGTTATTACCGTTGCTGGCGTTATCGAACTCACTCGTTTGTTCGTTACGATTGCTGTAGGAACAGTTACCGCTGGCCACATGTAATTCTGGTTTAGCCGTAATGCTGCTAGTAGTTCTCTAAACAAAAGAGGACGGTAAATTTACCGTCCTCTTTTGTTGTATTGGTTGGTGATCCCAATCTCAAGATCTATTATTTGGGTTAGGTACAGGTTGTAACTGCTGTTACCTCTTGTCAGGTTTAAATGAGATTTTTTAGTAACCTTAAAAGAGCTTTAACCTGGGTTATTTGCCTTCTGGTAAGCGTTGGCTAGTACCGCTGGCAAAATTGTTGACAGCGCTGGCAATGTCTAGTCCGGTAGTTTGTTTGAGCTGTTCCATGATGGCAATGGCTTGTTTTGCAGTTTCGCCAGTTTGCCCATCGATCACTGTGACATTTTTTATATCGACATCGGGCACCGTAGCACTGAGAGTCTTCAGCAGAATTTCCAGCTTTTGCAACAAGAAGATATCCCGAGCATTGTCGCCAGCTGCACGCCAGGACTCTGCCAGCTTTTTAGTACCCTCAGCCTGAGCCTTGCCATCCTCAATGATCTGAGCTGCATCACCCTTAGCCGATGCAATGGCGCGCTTACACTCGGCTTCTGCAGGGGCGATTACATCGGCCTTTAGCTGTTCCGTGATCTGTTTAATGCGCTCTTGCTGTACAGGAATATCAGCCTGGAATCGCACCAGCTCAGAGGCGATTTCGGCTTCTACCTCAGCTACAACGGCTCCTCGCTTGGTGAGGGCATCGTTAATGCGTCGTTCGGCCTCGGCTTCTGCGATGCCAGTATCACGGTCAATACGGCGCACGGAGGTAATCTTTTCGTTTTCAGCGGTTTGTACGGCGGATGCTGCCTGAGCCTCTGCCTCTGCAATCCGGGCGTCACGCTGCAGCTGGGCCTGTTGTTTGCGACCAATGGAGTCTAGATAGCGCACATTGTCAGAGATGTTTTGAATTTGCAGGGTATCCAACACTAACCCCAGCTTTTCAAGATCTTCCTCGGCTTCATCTAAAAGACTTTTGGCAAAGGCAATTTTGTCTTCATTTACCTGCTCTGGTGTTAGACTAGCGAGAACACCTCTGAGATTGCCTTCTAAAGTCTCTTTAGCAATCTTTTCTATCTCTTTTCGACTTTTGCCCAATAATCTCTCAATGGCATTGTGAATGGCTGGCTCTTCGCCAGCGACCTTAATATTGGCTACACCGTCTACCTGTAGTGGGATGCCTCCCTTAGAGTAGGCATTGGTCACCTTTAGCTCAATGATCATGTTGGTGAGATCCATGCGTAATGCTCTCTCTAACAGGGGCTTACGAATGCTACTTCCTCCTTTAACCAGACGATAGCCCACTGTTTTTTGACCTAATCGTTGTTGTGCGCCTGCGAAAATTAGTACTTCATTGGGCTGGCAAATGTAGTACAGGTTGCGGATAATCAGGGAGATAACCCCAGATCCACCACCGAGAATCGCGAGTAAAAGAATTAAACCAGGCATTAGTGATTGCCCTCCATGAAGTGATCGAGAATGAAGAATTAATCGTGAATCGTGAATCGGGAATCGGGAAAACTCTTATCCCTTTACTCATCATCTGTTTTTGCAGCGGAGGCAATGGCAGCAGGCTCCAGGCGATTTTGAAAATCTAAGCTTTGATGCAGGGTGCCAGTAACGTCGATACCCAGTGTGTCATCCACTTGTTTGAGAAACTGACGCACCACATCGGGATAGACATTGACAAGACTAGCAATGGCTTGGCCGTCACCGTTGTCAATGACGTTGACGTTGTGCAAGTGAATACGTCCAGGAATTTTGGCCGCTTCCTTTAGGACCATATCGATCTGTTGAATCAAAAAGACCTGAGTAGCGTCGGTGCCCGTTTCAGCCCAGACTTTTGCCAACATGTCATTGACCATGGCAGCGGCTTTGGCGTTTTCCTCCAGGGCTGCTGCCTGACCTTTTGCGTGTAGCTCCTGGGCATGTTTGGCCGCTTGGGCTGGCAGTACTTCATCGGCCTCAAGCCTTAGCCGCTCTAGCTCCGAGCGTACGGTTTGTAGCTGTTGCTCAGCTCTGGCCCTGGCTTCTTTGGCAGCGGCAGTGGTACGTTCTTCTTCAGACTTAGCTCGTTCTTCGAGTTCCGCTTTGATTTTACGAAGTTCGTTTTGCCGCTCTTGGACTACAGTGATTGCCTGGGTTTTGGCGACTTCTGCTTGTTTCTGACAATCGGCTTCTATACGGTCAGCTTCACCGATGGCCTCAGCTTCAGCAATCTCGGCATCGCGAATGATGTTGGCAATTTGGCGACGACCAATGGAGCTGAGATAGTCCATATCGTCAGTGACGCTTTGGATTTTGAGAGTGTCCAGGTGTAGACCCAGTTTACTCAAGTCCTTAGCCACGTCAGCTGCAATTCGCTCTGCAAAGTTCATGCGATCTTCATTCACTTGTTCTGGTGTGAGTAGCGCGACTACACCGCGCAGATTGCCCTCCAGGGTTTCCCTCACTACTCGCCGAATTTCGGAGCGGTTGCGACCTAAAAATCGTTCGATGGCATTTCCGACAACGCTGCGATTGTTGGAAATTTTTACATTGGCGATGGCCTGAATATTAAGCGGCGTACCCCCTTTGGCATAGGCGTTGGTTACCTCTACCGGTATTGGCATGGTGGTCATGTCCATGCTTTGTACCCGTTCAATAATGGGGACTACCAGGGTCCGGCCACCAAAGACGACACGATAGCCAACATTTTGACCGCTTTTGTTTTTGTACTTACGCCCCGAGATAATTAAAATCTCGTTGGGGTTACAAATGCGAAGACAAGTCTTGAGGACGATAATCAGTGCCCCAACGCCGATGAGACCCAGCACTAGGGCGCTGCCACCGAGTACGGTACCCACCTGGGCTGTATTTTGACTGGCTTGATTCAGGGGGAGGGCTTGGGCGATTTCGTAGTTAGCTATTTCCGTCCCGGCGGTTTCCTCCTGAGGGAGCATAGTTTGCTCACTTGCGGGCGTCTGCCCTAGCAAGACTGGATAATGTGTCATGGTGTGATGTGAAACTACAGGTTAGTGTTGCTGAGCAACAACGAGGATATTCAACGCTGTGCAGCGGTTTCGTCAGAAACGACCCAAAGTCGATTGTGTTCAACGTTGACCACCAGGACTTTGTCCCCTGGCATCAACTGCTTGGTGTCATCCGTTAGCGCCATCATATGTAATACGCTGCCGCGTAGTTCTAACCGCACTTTGCCCTTGCTTTTTGCATCAAAGGGCAGCTCTACGATGCCGACACGTCCAGCAAAGTCCTCGGTGCGGATCAGGCTATCGGCATGGCGTCGGGCCAGGTGACGTAGGGCGATTGCCAGGGTCCCCCCTAGCAAGATGCCCATGATCAGTGCGGCAATAAAAACAAGCGTGGCAGGCCAGCTGGGCTGTACCCAACCCAGGCCGAGGCCTGTGAGACCAAAGAAGAATCCACCAACGGTCCAGAACTTGAAGCTGGTAAGAATGTTGAGGCTAAAGACGTAGGCTCCTTTAACTTTACGTAGGAGCTGGAGGTCGGTGTCTACTTGTACGTCGAAGTCTGCAGCGGAAATATCTCCAGCTAGGTTGAAGTCGCCGTCTAAATCAACGTCGGCGTCAATATCTGCATCAAAGTCGACATCGGCCTCGGCATCAAAATCTGCGTCACCGGCACCGCCCAGGGTTGCGATCGCAACAAATATGCCACCGATAACAAAACAAAACCAATAAACTGACTGCACAGTATCTCCTTAGGGTTCCTTCCCTAGTGATATCTAGATACAGT
>JBCCJR010000371.1:0-5468 GCA_039045805.1 Cyanobacteria bacterium P01_C01_bin.118 | reverse complement strand
CTGCTAGCTCATTAGGTTGTAGGCCAGGAAAGAACATATCTCGTGCGGCTTGCCAGTTTCGGTTTAGGGTCGTCTCTATGCGAGCGTTTGCATCATAGTAAACAAGATTTACAGCTGGTCTGTGTTTTTTGGATTGATTAGCCTCCGCCCGATGAATCGCCCAACCATCATGAACTGTAAACGATCCAAGCGATAGGTCGACGTATTGTGTAGTTAGATCTGTTCTTGTCGTTGGTGAATGAAGCCCGATGCCATCTACTGGTCCGCCATGCCGACTTTCTACTTCAGCGAACTGAATACCACCAAAACCTGGCCTAATTTCTTCCAGTGGTATCCAAAATGTACAGATTCCATAGCTGTCGATACACAGACTGGATTGGTCTTGATGCCAAGGAGTTCCTGGATATCCTGCGGGTTTTAGTATTACTTGGCCAAATAAGAGTCGCACTGAAGGTACTCCAATTAAACTCGCTGCCAGCTTAGGGAAATAACCACTGAGAGCTATGGACTGAAATAATGGACTTCTAATCGAAAGATGCCTGAAATGCCAGAAAGGATTTTGCTTGAGATACTCTGCTTCTGCAATTGACTGATATTCTTTGTACATTTCGATAATGAGAACAAGAGATACTTTCTCTCGGAAAATCCTAAATCCGTACCTTGAGTAGCTCTCCTCTGGTTCAAGATTTATTTTCATTGTGCCGTTCCCATAAGCAGATGAATTTCAGTCGGATGGACAATTTTAGCCATGCATTATAATTGACATCAATTGTCAATAAATCTGGGTATGCAACTTTTTCTGACCTACAGTAACTGGCGTGAGTTACTTGAGGAATTTAAGCAGGGCATTGGCGTTGATTATCAAAGTGTGGCTTTTGAGCATACCCTTAAGCTACCGGCAACGCTAGGGCGTGGCTATATTCGGTCCGTTCAGCTACAGCCTGGTCTAACGCTTTATATTCAAGAGCATCAATTTCGAGAAGATGTGGTGTTGTATAGTGCTGCTCAAACTCCATCACTGGGATTGTCGTTTTGCTTGAATGGCAATGTTGATGGCTACCTTAAAGCCCCTGACGATAGCTGTAACCTGCAGACAGGAAATTATGGTCTAGTTTATCGACCTGAGATTAAAGGAGAACGCCATTACCGAGCTAATCAAGTGATTCAGCTGATTCAGGTGGATATTGCCCCAAACTTTTTACAAACCCTGGTGGCGGGACATTCTGGCAAGCTCCCCAATGTTCTTCAGGCTTGCCTAAAGCAACAGACTTATTTATTGCAGGGGGTCACCACGTCCCGTATGGCTACTACGCTGCATCAGATTTGGGGTTGTCCTTACCAGGGATTGATGAAGCGTCTCTATCTGGAAAGCAAGGTGTTGGAACTGATCGCATGGCAATTGGATACTCCAGAACAAAAGCCAGCTTTAAAGCAGCTTAAGGGCGCTGATTTAGATTGTATTTATCAGGCTCAAGAGATTATCAAAAACAACTTAGCTGATCCTCCGTCTCTGATGGCCCTGGCGCGACAGGTGGGTCTTAATGATTACAAACTAAAACTTGGGTTTCGCCAGGTCATAGGAACAACAGTGTTTGGCTACCTACACCAATGTCGCATGGAACAAGCTCGATATCTGCTAGCAACAAAAGACATAACCGTGACTGAAGTGGTTAGGGCGGTTGGCTATAGCAATCGTGGACATTTTGCGGCTGCCTTTAAACGGAGGTATGGGGTGACGCCAAGAGAGTTTGGGAAGGCTGGTAGCTAGTGGTAAGTCATAAAAAATCCAGCTGAGGATCAAAAAAATCCCTCATTGGATCATTTATGGCTTTTCAAAACAGTTTGACCGGCGTAAACTACTGACAATTATTTTCATCAGTCAGAGCTAAAACGATGCGATCGCACAGGGCGAGGCGTCAGCTTGGGCTGCTTATCGTCGTGGGGTAACAAGGTGAGATATCTAGTATGGGCAACCGCATTGATTTTGGCATACTCTGCTCCAGTAGAAGCCCAAAACCAGGATAACTATAATACGGCTGTTCAGATTTCTCAGGAGCCCGACCCAGGCTTGCCAGAAGACGAGGAGTCAGAAGACGAGGAACGCGAAGAGATAGAGCAAGAAAGTCTAAGAATTATTGTCACGGCGGAGAAGACAGAAGCAGGTCTGCAGGAAGTTCCCCTCAGCATCACGGTGTTGACAGCGGATGATATTGAAAATGCTGGTATCGACAGCTTGACTGACATTGCTGCGGATACGCCAAACTTCTCAGTGCTGCCGTTTGGGGGAGATAGTCGTTACTTTAACAACTATAGTATCCGTGGGTTAAGCAACTTTAATTTTGTCTCGCGAGATTCGGTGGCGTTTTACATTGATGATGTGCCCTATGACTATGGCAGTTTTATCGATGTCAATTTGTTAGATTTAGAGCGGGTTGAGGTGCTGCGCGGTCCTCAAAGTACCCTCTACGGACGTAATGCCCAGGCGGGGGTGGTGAATATTGTGACTCAGCCGCCGACCGATGAATTTGCAGTTAAAGGTACCGCCAGCTATGGCAATTTTGATGCCTTGGATTTGCAAACCAGCATCAATGTGCCTTTGATAGATGATCAGCTTTTTCTAAGGCTATCCGGCGGCTACGGTAATCGGGATGGCTATGTGGATAGTCTGTTTTTGGATGATGATCTGGGGGGACAGTCCGGCGGTTCAGGACGGCTGCGGCTGCAGTGGTTGCCTGATCAAGACTGGGAGATTGCAGTTAATGCATCCTTTGATGATCATGATGATGGTGCTCCGGTATTATTTGCTTTGGGTAGTGACGATGCTGATGATCTCTCGGATACTAGTCAGAATTTTGATGGCCTGAGCCGTCTGAACAGCAACACTCAATCCCTGCAGGTGACTTACACCCAGCCACAATTCCGAATCACGTCCATCACCTCACGGCGATTCTCGGATCAGGAAACCCAATTTGATGCCGATGCATCTATTATCGATTTAGCAGCCGGGGTGTCAGCCTTTGACTCGACTGTTTTTAGTGAAGAAATTCGCATCCAGTCTCCGACTGGACGTGAGCAGTTTCAGTGGCTGTTAGGGGGCTATTATGAATCCCGTGATTTTGATGCTAATGGCGAGGGCATTATTTTTGGCAGCGATGCACCGGGGATCTTTGGTTCACCTGCTGGGCAGGACGAGACCTTTGCCGATTTGGATCAGACCACACTGGCAGTGTTTGGTCAGGCTAGCTATCAGCCTACCGAGGCGCTGACGCTAACGGCGGGACTGCGCTATGAGGCCGTGGACAATACGTTGGAAGATCGCGATCGCATCTTTACTCTGGCCGATGGTTCAGCCTCATTTCCCAGTGGTGCATCCTTTGATGATATTGAACAAGATGACGACGTTTGGCTACCTCGATTTGCCCTGCAATATCAGATTAGCCCTGAGATAATGGCCTACGGCAGTATCGCCAAAGGCTATCGACCCAGCGGCATCAACTATCGAGCTGAAAATGATGAGACTCTAACCTATGACGCAGAGACCTCTTGGAATTATGAGCTGGGTCTCAAATCTAGCTGGCTAGATGACCGTCTGGCACTAAACTTAGCCCTCTTTTACAACGACGTTAACAACTTTCAGGTGGGTCTCCCAGATGCTATTGGTCTGCTGCGCGACATTGCCAATGCTAAGGTAGAAATTCTAGGACTAGAGCTAGAAGCCAGAGCCACACCTGTGGAAGGCCTAGATTTTATTGCTGGCTTAGGCTTGATTGACGCTGAATTTACAGAATTCACCAACCCATTTACCAATCAAAGCTTTGACGGCAACGAACTACCCTTTGCCCCCGATCTCACCTATAACCTGGCGGTGCAATATCGCAGCCTATCCGGCATCTTTGGCCGCATTGCACTGCAGGGAACAGGCACCACCTACTTCGACGACGCCAATACCCTTGGCCAAGATCCCTTCGCCATCGTCAATGCCCGACTAGGGTACGAATTCGACAACTACGGCATTTATCTCTTTGCCAACAATCTCTTTGATGAAGAGTATGTCACTAACGCCTTCTCCTTTGGCCCCGGTGCCGTCGGATCCTTTGGGGCTCCGGCTACCTATGGAGTTCAGATACGGGGAGAGTTTTAATGAAAATCCTAATCTCAGGCGGCGGCATCGCCGGATTAACCCTCGCCTACTGGCTCCACCGTCGAGGATTTCAGTCCATAGTCATCGACAAAGCCGTTGAATTTAAACGCATCGGCTATCCCCTGGGAACCTACGGCATCAGCGCCCGCATTCTAGAAAAAATGGGACTGTTGCCTACCCTAAAACAACAGAGCGTGGAACTGCAGGAGGCTGCAGTTGCTGACCAGAATGGTTGCGTTATTCGCAAATTTAATCCAGGTAAATATCTCGATATTGCCCACCACAATTTGGTCCTAAATCGAGCAGACTTACATCTGACGCTGTACGATGCCGTTAAGGAGCAGGTTGAGATTCGCCTGGGGCAGACCATACAGGCCGTCAACTCAGATCCTGATAACGTGACAGTTACCTTTGCCAATGGCCAGGTTGAGACCTTTGATCTGTTGATTGGGGCCGATGGCGTTCATTCAGCCACCCGCGATCTTGTTTTTGGTACAGACAACTTTCGACGATATTTTAATGTCAGCTTTATGGCCTTTTTTAGCCAGCAAGACTTTGGCATTGGCAATTGTAATTACAACCTAGTTATGCCCAGACGCTATGTCGGTATTGGTAAGTATGGCCAGGAAACTGGTGCTTTCTTTGTCTATCCGGCAGCTGTAGGACAGCAGATTTCCCTGGAGTCGCGAAAGTCTTTTCTACTAGACCAATTTAGCGATTGCGGCTGGGTAATTAAAGATGTGATTAACAGTGTGATAGACCCCACTCAAATTTTCTATGACGATATGCTGCAGATTGTTATGCCCACCTGGTCAAGTGGGCGCGCATGTTTGATTGGAGATGCAGCCCATACGCTTACACTGATGTCAGGTAAAGGCGCAGGAATGGCAATTTTGGGGGCCTATGTGTTGGCTCAGGCCCTGGCAACGTCAGACTATAAGACAGCATTTAGGTCGTATGAGCAGCAGCTCAGACCGGGCATTGAAGCATTACAAAAAGATGCCATGCAAATGACCCAGATGATGATGCCTAAAAGTGCTCTGGCTGTTGCCCTCACCCATGTTTATATGCGACTGATTCCTGAAGCTTTATTCTTTCGACGCATGACTAAATCGGCCATTGGTGGTGATCTTTGTCTTGATGAGATCTAACGTTGCATCCTATGCAAGATATCGTCCACTTGCCTAGAGGTTAAAGGGCATACGGCAGTAACGCTCCTACAGCGCGACCTCCTTCCTAATTTTGAAATTGTTTAATCTGCGTTCCTAATGGATTGGGAGCGAGCATCTTAAGCAATGCCGATGGAGCAAGGAAAAATCAGTAACGT
>JBCCJR010000370.1:0-5478 GCA_039045805.1 Cyanobacteria bacterium P01_C01_bin.118 | reverse complement strand
TTGTCAACCTGGTCAAATCCTAGTGCAGTTTCTGGGTCTGATGAAGACGGGTGTGGCGCTGCTTTTTGATTATCTCCCGATGGCAGGGAAGCTTTCCCATAGGCCAAGAGCCCACGTTTATAAACAAATTGCCTCACCATTTGAAATGGATTCTGAGCAAAGTTTGAGCCTTCGCTCATGCGGCGACGTACTTGGTTAACCAGCTCAGATAGTCTGACCATTGTCTTCTCCAGGGGCTACACTAACAGCCTGTTGGGCTAGCTGCGCTGTTTGAGGGGATGGGCCTAAGGGAGGAAGATCGTTGATTTCTCGATAAAATATATAGAGATAATTTAGATCAGCGGCATACAAATCTTCAATAATACGAGGGGTAATATCCGACAAAGCCCCCAGACGGACAACAACCCTGGACAGGACTAACACAGTCGCATACGCTGGATTTGCTTTAACTCTGGGATCCCGCATGGGAGAGATTTCGTCGGCAGCCTTAGCTAATCGCATCACCCCCTTACGATGAAGATTACCCTCGCCATCGTTGTAGCCTTTTGGCAATGAGAATTCAAACTCTGTTTGAAACATAGAGGCTTCCTTGACTAATCTTCTTCCTATTGACTGCGGGTAAAGCCATCGATGGCCAGTTCTAATTCTTCGATAGCCATCTCGCTGCTTTGGGCATTCATGTCGGTGGTGCTGTAGCGAGTGGGCCATGCCCCGGTAAAGTCAAATTTAGCTTTGACGGATCCGCCTTGGTCAAAGACATTAAGGGAGCCTGCAGATACATGGTCGCTATCCCACTTGCCTGCCTCAATGTCTGTAAACCATTGCCATAGGGCTAAAGAATCCGTGAGTCCACGTTTTAGGACCAGATTTTCAGTGGTTGAACGACCTGGGATTTTGGTCGTTACCAGCTGACCTACCTTTGCATTTGCCCACTGTGCGTTAGCAACTTCAACAATCTCGATGATTTTCTGATTTTTCTGGAACTTTTGGCATTCTAGAAAAACAGCATCGACCGTATCATTTCCTCCTTTTAGCTTGAGAGATAGCTCAAAGTAAAATCGATTGGCCAGTAACAACTCGGACGGAAAATCAATGCTAGACATTATTTGCTCTCCTGGCCATGGTGCAAATCATAATTAGAGACTTATTGAACCCGAGTAATCCCTTCGTGTACTAGTTCCAGGGTCTCATTGGCCATGTTGCTATCCCCAGCAGTAAAGCTAGGACCTTCATACTTACAGGGATAAGCATTGACTAATTCCCAGCGAGCTTGCATATTCCCCGACTGGTCATAGGCGCTCACAGAGGCAGCTTTGCGATTGCTATCCCAGGCGGATGAGCCGCCATCATTGGTGTTGCAATTCTTGTACCATTCGTACAGATCCACATCGGTGGTGGCCACCATTTTTACAGTGACATTGGAGAATTTTTCCACCGTGGGTGTGGCTTGGCGAATACGAACGCCGCTCTTGCCTGAGCCATGAACCCCCCCGTCTCCAGCAACAGGAGATTCTACCGATAATCCTGCTACTTCCAGCACCAATTTTTCTGATACACCGTCGGCTTCAAAGTAAAACCGACAAGCTGTCAATAGTTCAGCCATGGATTGTTTTGGTTCTCCTTATGCGAAAAATAACAACGTTTTCATTTAGGGGCATTGTATGAAATGCCCCTAAATCCCCTCTTTATCCTTCATCCTGGGAGGGATCCCATTGTCGGATGCGGAAGACGACAAATTCAGCAGGTCTCACGGGACATACACCAATTTCGATAAATAACATCCCCAATTTCATAGTTTCTGGGGTGTTGAGTTCGCGATCGCACTTCACATAAAATGCCTCTTCAGGAGAACTACCAAACAAAGCTCCCTGCCGCCAGATCCGTTCTAAAAAGTTTTTAACCGTGCGAGTAACCCGAGCCCATAAGTCCTCATCATTGGGTTCAAAAACAGCCCACTGGGTACCCTCTTCAATGGATTTGGCAATGTAGCTCATCAGCCGTCGCACACTTACATAGCGCCAATCCGTATCATCTAACTGGGCCAGGGTACGAGCACCCCAGACCAGGGTGCCACGGTTACGGAACTTACGAATGCAGTTAATCCCCTTTGGGTTTAACAATTCCTGCTCACGGAAATTAGTATCATAGGCCAGCCCCACAACACCTCGGGGAATATCGTTAGCAGGAGCTTTGTGGATGCCGCGAGATTCGTCCGTTCGACACCACAGCCCCATCATATGACCACAGGGGGGAACAGAAATCGGTTTGCCCGAGTTCTTAGGGTTAGGCACTTGAACCCAGGGATAGTAGAGAGCCCCAAATTGACTTCGCCGCCCAAAGTGGTCCATCAGCCAAGACTCTACATCCTGGGGCGTCTGTTGTTCTGGCTTGACCGGCATGGCACTCTTGCGCGGTTTAACCGGGGGCGGATCAATCACAGCCATTCGATAGGCAGGGCCAGGTGCCGATGTTTCACAGCTTTGTAACATCGTCTCCATCACCCCATGGACCTCAGGCAGCCCCAGCAGACCTTTTTGATAAACCAGCATCAGGTCTGGGCAAGCCACCATAGCCACTTCATCAATCTCAAACAGACCCTGGATACCCGTACGACGTTTTCGATTACCGGCTAACTCCTTATACCAGCGCTTAGTACGATAGGGAACACGGCGTGGATTCACATCAAACACACCATTGCTGGGGCGTTTGGCCAGTGGTAATCCAGGATCTGGATCAAGGGTGATATCCACATAATCCTGTAACAGTACCCCTTCATCCGAAGCATCTTCTGGTTCAGAACGAGCATTCATCAGATACACGCCAGCAGAAAGATCCTCTTCTGCCACGCTCTCAGGATTTTGCATGGTTAAGTGACGAAATGTTTTTTCATCTCCATTACCTGCCCGAACACGCACCTTGAAAAACTCACCACTGTTAAACGGCTCCTCATCTGGATCCTCTGAAGGTTGAGGTTCATCCGGTTCAATAAATACCCTTACCCGTCCTTCATCTTCCCGTTCTGGTTTAACGGCAAATTCCAACGATTTCTTACGTCCCGATGTGAGGATAGGGGTAGTAGGTATCGGAATATTTTCTGTCTCTGCATTGGGGTCAGTATCTGCCAATGGCAATTGAGTGCCAAGGCTAATCACCCAACAACGGCCACCACCATTATCAAACCAGCCCTTCACCGCAAAGGGTAAATAAGCACCAAAATCCGTAAATCCGTCCGACCCTAGTTTGGCAAAACTTTCTAAATACTGACTCCAGTTAGTCACTAGTTGAGGTTGGAAAATCTCAGCATCTCCCCGAATATCTTCGGTAAATCCAACAAAACCAGCCACACTCAAGCTAACTCCTTGAATTGCCCGGCTGCCACTGGGGATTTCCTCAACGTATACACCCGGAGCAAAGTAATCTAGTCGAGCCATAGCGCCATCCTTTGAGCTTATACCGCACGTAATGTTTTAACGACGATGAACTAGATTTTTCGCAACTGCTCAATAAAATCTAATTTCATCCGCATCAAGGGATAAAAGCTTACTTATGGTTAGAAGTACTGTTTTCGTAGGAGAGGCTATGGCTTGAAGCTTGATGCATTCAGCTCTCTACTATATTCAACTGCGAAAATCGCCTTCCCAAGGCGGTGAAACTGTACAAGTGAATGTACCAGGGTGCAAAAAAAAGCTCATAAAAGGTTTTAGTCAAATAACCTGAGTCAAGAAAATTATTTGAAATCTAATCTTGTAAATAACTCTGCACGGTACTCAATTGTTCATTGTTTAGACGTGATAGTCACTTGAGGCTATTTAGAGGATAATAATATGGGTCAACGTTATGCTGTTTACATCTAAATCATTGCTATCTGAAACAGACGTTACCGTCGTTATGCCTACAAAGTCGCTGCAACAAACAGCACAACGATTTGCACAGCGGCACCCATCCTTTGCTGAACGCATTTATCGCAATACGCTGGCGGTTGGTGTTGTTGACCAGTACCTCAGCTTACTGGGAATCAAGACCGATCTTGCTGAGGGCGATAGCTGGAACCCGGTCATGCAAATGGTCAATGATGTCGCCGATCTCTATCTGCCGGACTATGGGCGGATTGAATGCCGTGTCGTTGACACTGATACCACTGAATGTTACGTGCCCGCAGACGTGAGTTGCGATCGCATTGCCTACATCGTTATCAATCTAAAGCTAACGTCAGACAAACCAGAAGCAGCTCTATTGGGTTTTGTGACCGAGGTAACTGATGAATGGATACAGCTCGACAGTCTTCTAAGTTTATCGGAACTCCCCCAGTACTTGAGTGATTCTTCAATGCTTAAGCAAACCGATAAAGACTTGCTTGACTAACGAATTCTCTCTAGTAATGTGGCACCAATTTATCAAACATATAGACTATACTTTTGTAAGTCACTTACCTTTTGGTAACTTTAAAGATGGGTTAGACTTGACCAACATATGAGCAAGGAAAAACGCATATCGTCTTGTCCGATTGGAGATGCCTTGGACGTATTTGCAGGAAAATGGAAACCTGAAATCCTTTGGCACCTCAAGGATAACCGTATGCGCTTTAACCAGTTGCACCGTTCCATTGGAGCCGTATCACAAAAAATGCTGGCCCAGCAATTGCGTGAATTGCAGCGTGATGGTCTGGTTAAACGCACTCAGTACGATACGATTCCGCCACACGTTGAATATGAGGCAACTGATCTTGTTAAGACACTTGAGCCTATATTTGATGCTCTTGCAAAATGGAGTAAGGACAACGGCACAACTGTACAAAAAGCAAGGAAAAGATACTTGAAGAACAATAAATGATGTTGTTCTTAGCATCCTGAATCTATCCCAACCGGCCCAAGGTTAGCCATTAGCAACAAGCCAGTATTGCGGACATTAAGCCTGTTGGGATCAATCGATAGTGTTTACCATACCCATAGAAACTGCGACATTGGGTGTTAAGGTTTAACGCTGTAGTCCATTTTGATCGGCGGAGCCCCTTCAACTTCGCCAATCAGCTGTAGTAGCTGCAAACGGAATCGCTATGCACGTGAAGTTACAGCGAGAAGACGCGTTAGAAGTTATAAAAAAGGCTGGGGAGAGGACCATTATTTGGTCACACAAGGCCAATATCCTGTGGGTCTGATAATGGTGTTTTCGCCGCGTAATGATGAAGAGTTGGAGACAGTTAAGGCCATTGTTAGAAAATCCTACGAATATGCAACTGGAGAAACGTCGCCAGCATAAGGAGGATTGAAGTGCTCCAAATTGAGTTAGGAGAGTTTCTAAAAACAGCTGAATATTGGGTTGGTCCGTAGCACGTTTTTTGGGTTAGTGTCATGAATTTTTCGCCACAGATTTGCGGTTATGTTTGGCATGGTCTCGCTCAATAACCAGGAAAAAGACCGTTAAGCAACTCGTTTCATTGGGGAACGCCCCAATTTCATCAGACTTAGTCCGAAACTCTCG
>JBCCJR010000369.1:0-5494 GCA_039045805.1 Cyanobacteria bacterium P01_C01_bin.118 | reverse complement strand
TCCGCATGGCCGATCGCATCGTCGTCTTAGAAAACGGCACCATCATCGAAATCGGCACCCACGATCAGTTAATTGCCCGAGGGGGGCGGTATGCGGAGATGTTTAAGATTCAGGCTGAGAGTTATACGTAGGGAGGTGGAGGGGGGAGAGTGGGAAGAGGGGGAGGAAGAACGCGAAAAATCCTTCCCATGCCTCCTAGCGAGCAACGCGAGCGCTCCTCCCACTCCTCCCACTCCTCTGCGCGAGCGACGCGAGCGAACCGTATAATTTCCCCATGGAAATCATCTTTATCCTCACCGATCCCGAAGAACCCGAAAACATCGGTGCCGCCGCCCGTGCCATGCACACCATGGGTTACAATACCCTCCGTCTGGTCCGACCCAAAGTCGATCACCTCAGCGAAAAAGCCCTTGCCCTCGCCCACGGCTCCCAACACGTCTTGCATGACGCCTATGTTTATGACGACTTAAAGGATGCGATCGCAGATTGTGACCTAGCCTGTGCCACCACCGCTCGTCACCGTTACGAAAAACACCACTACACCTCCGTCCGAGACCTGCCCGCTTACTTTCAATCCAAGGAAAACTGGCTCAAACGAGTAGCCATCGTCTTTGGCGGTGAGCGTTCAGGTCTAAAGGCCAACGATATTGAAGCCTGTGACCTGATTACCAATATTCCTCAATACCAGCTACAGCCATCCCTAAACCTGGCCCAGGCCGTCATGGTCTATAGCTTTGTCCTATCCGCCGACCAAACCCAGATTCAAATCACCGACCAGCGGCTCAACAGCGAAGCCATGGCCCCCGCAGAATACGCCAGCCTCAAACGCCTACTGCTGCAGCTAATGGACCGAATCAATCTACCCGAACGCTATCAAAGCTATGTCATGAAAGGAGTCGCCCGCCTAGAACGCGAGGACCTATATGTGATTCACAAGTTGCGCTCAGCCGTTGACTACGCCCTGGATCAGAGGGATGAGTAATCGTAGTGGAGTTGAAAAATTTGGGTGAGGGGTGAATTCGGAATTTTGAAGTCGGAATTCGGAAAGGTAGGCAAATTCCTTAGGGCTTTGCCTTTATCGTTCGCCGCTGGCGTTCTCGAAGAGTCAAGTACTCCTCCTTCCTCCTTCCGCCTTCCGCCCTCCGCCTTCCGCCCCTATTGCGAAATAAACCCCGTAAATATCAGTGGTAGCAGCACCAGCAGACTGCCAATAAACAGCAGTGTGGCCGGGTCGATATCGAGAACATAGGGTTTCTTAGCCATGGTTTTATCATGATGATTTTAATAGTTTGAGGGTACTCCAGACAGCCCTAAAGAATCAAATTCCAACAGCGATAGCCGCCAGGCACTTTATGAAAAATTACGGATAAATTCGCCCACTGGCTAACCCTCTGCTCCATGATGAATTTAACTTAGAGTGCTCCCCATACTATGGTTCATCAGCAAAACGGTTTGCTCAGTGACGACGCCCTTACACGTCCCGAGGACGGTGCAGTTTACAAGGCTGCCGTTGTCATTATTGGTGGTTCAACAGCGGCCTATACCACCGCCCTCACCATCCTCAAACTTAAGCTAGATGTCTGTTTAGTCCAACCCCAGCGAGTGGTGGGCGGTCAGTTTACGGCCCAGGCACTGCCTGCCTCTGACGACGGTGATCTACTACGACACCGGGCTGACTTGATGACCGTAGACGGCGAAGACTTTGCTATTTCTCGCAGCCAGCGTTTGTTTCGCAACCGTCAGCGCCAGCTGCAGTCAGTGGCCGGACGCATCGTAGACGATCCCGGAGGTTCCTGGGTGTGTCCCCTGTCTACCACCCCTGTGGTCGCCTCAACTGCCCTCAATGAACCACTACTCCCCTACTTAACGTCCGGTAAGCTAACGCTGATCCCCTATGCTGAGCCCACATCGGTGCTGCTAGCGTCTGGGTCAGACCGACGGCGGGTGACCGGTGTAGTATGTCAAGATACAAAAAATAATCACTCATTTACGGTCCATGGTCAGGTGGTGGTAGAAGCCACAGATCTGGGGGAGTTACTTGAGTTGGCTCAACTACCATCACGGGTAGGGCAAGAATCCCGCAGTGATACTGGAGAAGCCATATTACCCGAGGAAGCTCGGCCTCAATGTCAACAGTCATTTACCTTTGATGTGCTGGTAGAGCGTACTCACCCTGGGCGAGGCGTCCCCATGGGTGCTCCCAAAGAATATGGTCGAGTCACCTGGTTAAATGTGCAAGAATTTACTGGTGATTTTTGGGTCAAGAAAAACAAGGATTGGAAAAAACGAGACTTTTTTAATTCGTTTGGGATTTTTCGTTATCGTCGGCTACAGCGCCGTTCTCTCACAAAAAATAAAGTTTCTTCGGGCGATGTGGCTGTGATCAACTGGGGGACTTCGGGCCATCCAGAGCGAGGGCAATGCTGTGGTAACGACTATCGCACCGGTCATTTAATCGGTCTTAGTCGTGCTGAGCGGGAACAACAAATTCAACGAGCCCGTACCCGCGCCCAGGCATACATTCACTATTTGCAAGTAAATGGCACCCCTGATCTAAAGCCACGGGGAGATTTGACCTGGACAAAGGATGGTATCGCGCTGGAACCCTATATTCGCGAATCTCGTCGTGGCATCGCCCTGACCACTATTCGCCATGAAGATGTAGCGGCCAGCTTTTTCCCAGACCAGGCCCGTGCTCGTGCCTTTGACGATACCGTGGGCATTGGTCAGTATCATTACCTGGACCTCCATGGCAATTTGGTGGATGGCCATGTCAGCCCCAAGGGGAAAGACGTGATTGCTCTGCCGTTTACCCTACCGGCCCGTGCTCTGGTCCCCATGGACACCGATGGACTTATCCTGTCGGCCAAAAGCATTGGCACTACCCACATTACCAATGCAGCCTATCGTATGCATCCAGTGGAGTGGGCCATTGGTGAGGCAGGGGGCTTTTTAGCCGCCTTTAGTGTGTGGACAGGCAAACACCCCCGCGAGATTGTTGAGAATCAGTCTCTCCTGCGAAAGCTGCAGGGATTTGTCAGCCGTAATGGTGTCCCCATTGTTTGGTTTGATGATGTTACCCACAACGATCCAGACTTTGAGGCAATCCAGGTGATGGCCGCCGCTGGCATTATCAACAGTGAAAATATCAAACATCTTCACTTTCGTCCCTATGGCAGCGTTAGTCGGGCTGTAGTGTGTACAGCCCTGGTCAATCTGCTGGAGCTAGCTAACGTTACGCCCGCTCAGCCCTCCTTTGTCGATGTCAAGCCTGGAGAACACTGGGCCTATAGCATGATTGAGACTCTAAAAGCCCAGGGAATGGTGGCTGGTATGGGCCGGGGACGGTTTGCGCCAGATCAGGCTATGACCCGTAGACAGCTAGGGTTTTTGGTTAAAAAAGCGATGCCAGCAGCCTATGATGAGGCCTTTGCTAATACCCCGCAGGACCAGCAAATTGTTCAGCGTCGGGATCTCTCTCGCGTATTTTATGTCTTGCTGAAAAAAAAGCTTGCTATCTGAACCTGCATAAAAAAACAGAATAGGTTGCGCATTTGTGACCACAAAGATCGGCCATTTCCCCGTATAACTCGATAGTGAGGTGTCCTAGACTTCCAGGTATAGCAAACTGCTGAATGCATTTAACAGTTTGCTGTGCACATAGCCGTTGTGACTTAAAGCTTTTAGCAATCACCTATAGCCTAATAACTATGTGCGCCAAACTATATACAGCAAAGGATTGTGTGATTATGCCGACTGAACAAATGACAATCTATGTCCCCCCTCAGGTCAAGAAGGAAATCAAGCAGCTGGCCAGAGTAAAAGAGCAGTCTATGAACACGATTGTGGTAGAAGCTTTGGAGCTTGCGATCGCAGAATGGTCGTCTGAGAAAGCTAGCAGATCCTAAAAGTTGTTTTTACTCGCCTTTTAGAAGTTGTTCTAAACCTGTTGAGGTTGAAAACAATAGTGACTAAAAACGAGATTCTGACAAGAGAAAATAACCAGTAAAAGAGATGCACCCCGAAGGATTTGTGTCCTGCTCACAAGGAGCTGCTTGTTGATATTGTACACCCAAGCCCAGTGCATTAACTGAGCTTTCTACGCTATGGCATTAATCATAGGAGAAAATGGTCTCCCATGATTATGGGTGTCCGTTACTCTGGTCATTCTTCATGCTTGCCTAATGTTGTGTTGTGGAAGTATGAAGTGATTTAGGATGGCTGGTGCCATTGTTGTGCCTGGTCTTAGATTGCGGTGTACTCTTCGCTGGACATTTTATCTAGATTCTTCAAGATAAAGTTCATTCTGCCCTGGTTTTGTAGTTTGTTGCGATGATGCGCTAGAAAAATCCAATAAAAGAAATTAAACGGACAGGCATTCTCTCCTGTACGCGCCTTAGGATTGTACTGACAGCTTTTACAATAGTCGCTCATGCGATTGACGTAGTTGGCAGAGGCGGCATAAGGTTTGGTGGCCAAAATCCCACCATCGGCAAACAGTCCCATGCCGATAACGTTGGTCTGCATCACCCAGTCATAGGCATCGATAAAGGCGGCATGAAACCAGGACTCCACCGCCTGGAGAGATAGCCCAGCAATCAGGGCAAAGTTACTCAGGCTCATCAGCCGCTGAATATGGTGGTTATAACCGACCGGTGCGTTTGGCCTGGTCGATACTTTGATGCAAACAGTTCATGGGGGTACCACCGGTCCAGAAAAACTCCGGTAAAGGCTGGTGGTGGTCAAAATAGTTGCCCGCTGAATAGTCTTCCTCATAGTTGACGGTGCGGCCCTCGGCCTCTAACTCAGCGGCAAAGTGTCGCATAGCCGACCACACCAGCACCAGCTTTTGCCGATGGTAGCGGCGTTCGGTGCTGTGGGTATGGGATTCAATAAAAATTATGGGAGCGCTGGGATCACTGGCAAGTGCAGCCTGTCTGGCCCATAGCTGATCGCCCAATACCCAAATGCCAATGGTCATAAATATATCTGTGTGGATATGTCCGTGTAAGCTCGTGACGTATACATCATGCTTAACCATTGCATTTGTATACATTCTTTAACTTATGGTGTTTATTGGGACACGCGCTAGTATTTGCGTATATCCAAATCAGGAGGTTGTCTCCATGAGTGCTGTTGAAGCCTCACCTTGTGTGCTTTTGGTCGAAGCAAATGAAGAATTAGCCCACGATGTCAGTAGCGATCTGCGAGAGTCGGGATATGTCCCGCTGGTGGCCACTACCATTGACTCGGGCATGCGGGAGGTGCGCAATCATCATCCGGCGCTGATTGTGGTTAACCGGATGCTGGCAGGAGAATCTGGGCTAGATCTGTGTCAGCAGCTGCGATTACAGGGAGACCGCACCCCAATGCTGCTGCTGATGGCCCGCGACAACCTGGACGACCGGGTAGCCTGCATCGAAGCCGGTGCCGACGATTACTTTCTCAAACCCTACCGTAGCGAAGAATTTCTGGCCCTGGTCAGTGCCTATCT
>JBCCJR010000368.1:0-5510 GCA_039045805.1 Cyanobacteria bacterium P01_C01_bin.118 | reverse complement strand
GTGGGAATCTTAGCCAGTAAGCGGACAACGGCTGCTTGAATATAGGCGGGATTTTCTAATGCTCGGCGAGAATAAAACAGCCCCAAGGCTGCTGCACAGGCTTGCAGAGCATCCATCGGATGGCCACTTTCAGGGAAACACTTCATCATGTCGCGGATACGATACTTTAATCGCCGATGATGTTGGATTTCATCTTTGAAAGCATCTAGTTCCTGTTTGGTTGGTAGCCCACCCCAGATCAGCAAATAGGCTGTCTCTAAAAAAGTACTCTTTTGCGCTAATTCTTCAATGCGAATGCCTCGGTACTCTAAAATCCCTTCCTGGCCATTCACATAGCTAATGCTCGATTCGGTGGCGGGAATTCCCTCTAAACCGGGGCGATATTCGCATAGGGTCATTGTTAATCGTCCTATCGCTGTTCTCTTTATTTCTTTAAGGATATCGATAAGTGACAGCTGCCGTGACACATCCTTACCATGGACTAGCTTTTTTAGAGAAAAAATAGGGTAGTCCTGTACTGATGGAAGAAGGTCAATCAGTGTTTAGCACGCCATCGGCTGGGTTAATTAATTTCAGTAGCTTCTGTTTTATCTGCACGTCAAAGACTTCCCATTTCAGTCGGTTATAGTCGCCGTTTTCATAGAATCCCGATAAAAACCCCACGGGTACTTCAAATCCACCCGCCGTTGAGCGACCACCCCCAAAGAAACGACCCTGTTCATCCTGCCCAAAGGCTTCCTTGATAAATTCATCGGGGTCAAGAGTGATTTTGCTCGTACGCAAAGAGCCAATCACCACTTCGCGTTCGTCATCTTCATCGTGGACAATACCGTAAACCACTGATGTATGGACATCTTCTTCGGTGAGTAAAAAATCTGTTGCCTGAGGAATGGCGTCTCGATCTTCATAACGTAGATAACCAACGCCAGCAATGGAGACACTATTCTGGATATTGCGATTGCGGAGGGATCGTTCAATCACATCCATAGCTCTTTTGGAGCGGGATGCTTGCAAGATAGCGCTGAGGAGCTGAGCATCGGAATACTGGCTCAAGTAAGCGGCAGCCATAAAATCGGCTTCTGTAGCCTGCATTAGCTGTCCAGTATCCGAGCGCAGGCCATGCATTAAGGCCGTCGCACATTTAACGTGCTTACTATTACTACGATCCAGGTCTAACAGTCCTGCCTGTAAATACTGGGTCAAAATAGTGGCAGTAGCGCGTGCATCGGGACGAATGTCGGAAAATTCTGCATTAGGTTTACCCTGTAGTCTGTGGTGATCAATCACTACCAATAGTGGTACTTCTGCTGCATTGACGCGTTCCAGTAGCTGGCTGGTAGTTCCCTGGGTGTCTATTAAAACGTAGCCTTCATATTGAGACAGATCAGGTGGTTTTTGATTAGACCAGCGTTTGGCTGGCAGATTGGTGAGTTTAACTAAGGCAATGTTTTCTTGATGGCTGAGGGTGCCTGAATAAAAAATGTCGCAGTCCACATCATAGGCCGCTGCAATCAGCTGATAGGCCCAGGCTGAGGATAGGGCATCAGGATCAGGAAAGTCCTGTAGTAAGACTAATTGTCGACTGTCAGCATGGGTAATGAGTAAATGGCGTAAAGACGCTGCAGGACCATCTCTCAAATCCATATTAGATCTGTAATTGGTCCGATCAGAAGATTTAAGCAATGCGTCTTGAGATGCCATGCACAAGAAATTATGAAATATAAACTATAGGTAGGTTAACCTGTGAGACCAATGACGTACTTACGCCATTCTTTGTGGGCATCGCCACGGGTATGACGGGCAATTTCAAAGTAAAGACTGCTGTGGGGTTTTCGAGGGGTAACCCGAAGGGGCATTCTGGCTTCTTTAGGGGTGCGATTGCCCTTTTTTACATTGCAACGCACACAGGCTGATACCATATTTTCCCAAACCTCCTTACCACCCCGTGATCTAGGAATAACGTGATCTAAAGTAAGACCATCGCCAGCGTAGCCGCAGTATTGGCATGTATGATCGTCACGGTACAGCAGATTGCGACGAGTCAGCGGAATCTCTTTGTAGGGAATACGAACGTAGTGCCGTAGCCTGATGACGGTGGGTAAAGGGAAATTGGCATACACTGCCAAACCGTTATGCTCCAAAGTTTCAGCCTTGCCTTTTATAATCAGCACAACAGCTCGCCGCCAACTCGTGATGTTGAGCGGTTCGTAGGATGCATTCAAGACAAGAACCTTACTCATTGAGGTTCAATCTAAAACTTGTGATTTGATACTAACACAGGTTATTCGGCGGCTTTAGATAGTTGCAATACTCTGCGTTGGGGCGCATTTCGAGGTGGTCCGTGGTGGCAAAGGAGATAAATTATGTTGAGTTGGAATGATATACCAAGCGTATCAGCGATGCGGTGCTCGCGGGCTTGGGTTGAAATTAACTTGGATGCTATTCAGCATAATGTTCGTCAGTTTCGCCAGCTGCTGTTGCCAACGACCGATCTGATGGCGGTGGTGAAGGCAGATGCCTATGGCCATGGTGCAGTGGCGGTGGCTCAGGTAGCGTTAGCGGCAGGGGCTACATGGCTGGGAGTCGCAACGGTGCCGGAAGGGATTGAGCTGCGCCAGTCGGGAATCAAAGCACCGATTTTGGTGATGGGAGCATTGCACCATGGTGAAGAAGTTAGAGCCTTGGCCCGCTGGCAACTGCAACCGACGATAGTGTCGCCAAAACAAGCGCTGGTATTTGCTGATGCTTTGAGTGATGCTTGTTTACCGTTGCCGGTGCATCTTCAATTAGATACTGGGATGTCTCGTTTGGGATTTGATTGGCAACAAGCGTTGGATTTTGTAGAGTTTGTGTCCGGTTTGCCTGCATTGCGGATCACGAGCTTGTATTCCCATTTTGCGACGGCTGATGAGCCAGATGATACAGAAATGCATCGTCAACATCAGCGATTTCAAAGTGCGATCGCAACACTGCTAAACCATAACCAATTACCTGCGCGTCTACATTTAGCCAATACCGCAGCCATCCTCAGAAATGCGGACCAATTACAGTACGACATGGTACGTGTGGGGTTAGGGATTTATGGATTAGCTCCAGCTCCCCATTTACGTTCAGTGCTAGAGCTACAACCAGCCTTAGAGGTCAAAGCCCGAATCACCCACATCAAGCAAATTGCAGCCGGGGCAGGTGTAAGCTATGGTCATCGATTTAGAGCAGAACATCCGATGACCATTGCTGTTGTGGGCATTGGTTATGCCGACGGCATTCCCCGGTTGTTATCCAATCAAATGAAAGCGATGCTCGGGGATCAATACATTCGCCAAATTGGAGCTATTACTATGGATCAGCTCATGCTAGATGTTTCCGATGTACAAGGCTTGAAAGAAGGCGATATCGTTACACTGCTCGGAGGCTCGACTTCACACCAAATCACGGCAGACGACTGGGCTAATCAGATTGGCACAATTTCTTGGGAGATCCTATGTGGGTTCAAACACCGCCTGCCCCGAATTATGCCAAGAAATACCCTTAGAAAGCTTTACCCTGCTCAAGATAGCTTGTTATAATGCAGCTCTAAACCTTGGAGAAGTGGCTGAGTGGTTGAAAGCGGCTCCCTGCTAAGGAGTTATAGGGTGTAAGCTCTATCGAGGGTTCGAATCCCTCCTTCTCCGTTTTTTAATCTGTATATTTTATTGAGCTGGTTCATGTGGCATTGTGAACTGCCCAAAGTAGCCGTTCTGCACTGGCATTGGTATGGGCAAAGGAGAACAAGTGCTGAAATCTCAATTTGCCTGATCGATCAATCACAAACTGAGCTGGTAGTGGAGCTCCTAAAGCCTGACCTGTTCCATATCGACGAAAGGTGATACAGCCAGGATCTACTAGCAACGGCATCGTCAGTCCTAGATCCTGCTGGATAGTTTGACTTTGTTTGCTGTCCGTACTCGTAATCATCAACACTTCTGCCCCTAGCCGCTCAAACTGTTGATAAGCATCCACCATTGCAACAATATGGGGATAGCAAAAAGGGCAGTACTGTTTCTCAGTAAAGATACGTGTAAAGGCCAGCACAACCACTGACTTATTTTGATAGTTGGATAACTTGACCGGTGCTCTTTGCCCAACCATAGGCAGTTTCAAGTCTGGCACTGGCTGTCCGATGTCAAATCTATTCAGCGCTGGCAGTGGAAGAAAGTTTTTAGCAAAGCGCTGGTTAACCAAACCTTGAAAATCCATAGAGGTCAGCTTAAAAGCTGCGGTCATTACTCACTACTCACTGTATTAACCACAATTTTCAGTTTGCCCCACTCCTGGTCCAAAAGGCTAAATTGAGGCAAAAAATTCTTTCGATTTTACTGGGTCAGGGTTCATCGTTTGGTCCCCTGGTGTCCACCCTGCAGGACAGACTTCATCTGGATGAGACTGAACGTGTTGGACAGCTTGTAGTACTCGTAGGGTTTCATCTACGCTCCGCCCAAACGATAGATTATTAATCGTTGCGTGCTGTACCGCACCATCTTTATCAATCAAAAATAGACCCCGTAGTGCTACACCTGCTTCTGGTTCCAATACATTGTAAGCGGCGCTAATCTCTTTCTTAATATCTGATACCAGTGGATAAGCCAATTCCCCTACGCCTCCTGCCTTGCGCTCAGTTTGAATCCAGGCTAAATGAGAAAATTCACTGTCAACTGATACCCCCAGTATTTTAGTATTGAGAGCCTTAAATTCGTCGTAGCGATCGCTAAAGGCCGTAATCTCTGTAGGACAAACAAAAGTAAAGTCTAGCGGATAGAAAAATAGAACAACGTACTGGCCACGATAGTCAGATAGCTTAATCGTTTTGAACTCCTGATCAACGACAGCAGTGGCCGTGAAGTCAGGAGCAGGTTGACCAACGCGCAGACATCCTTCCGCCGAGTTACTCATCCTTTGATCTCCTGTAAATAGTTAACGACTATACAATCTAAACTTATCGTCAATATTGAATTGGCACTAGGTTTCAGTAAAATTCTACAACGAGACTTTACTTCACCCTAGCGTGGCTGAACAAATAACTACTCTAATGAAAAAGAGTAGAATAGAGAATTAAAAAAATGGCTCAGACGTGATTTGAACACGTGACCAAGGGCTTATGAGTCCCCTGCTCTACCACTGAGCTACTGAGCCAGTTAATACTGATTTATATTTTCAGCAACTCATTAAATTTATCACGAAATGTCAAGGAACTAAATAGAAAATTAGCACTACTCTTTTGGCAAACGTTAATCCGCCGTTAAGCAGTTAGACATAGTTGCCATTGGTCTTCCAGGACCATAAAAAATCCCCCACCTAAACCAATAAGTGGGGGATTGTCAAAACAGTAAAGTCAAGAATGGCTATCTACCAGGCAACATTGCCATTGGATTGACAGTGCCACGGTCTGGAAGGTGAACCTCAAAGTGCAGGTGAGGACCAGTACTATAGCCAGTACTTCCCATATCAGCAATATGCTGCCCTTGTGCAACACG
>JBCCJR010000367.1:0-5517 GCA_039045805.1 Cyanobacteria bacterium P01_C01_bin.118 | reverse complement strand
GCCCGCTGGAGTGCCTGACTAAATCGGTCAGATAAAGAAATCCGAGCCTGTTGCCCGTCTGCTGCAGTGGCCTTGACCTGCACCGGAATGCCTCGAAACATCTGGACCGCCACCTCTACCATGCCTAAATTTGAGCCGGGAGCCTCGTTTTCAACCGGCTTTGCTGGCTCAGCTACCTGGGTCAGGAGCTTAGCATCGGCATTATCGGCCACCCCAATAGCCTTAGCCGCTTTTGCCAAAATAGGCTGCCAGTCTGAACTGCCCTGACGGGTAAGGGTGATAAAGTCTTGGACAGCAAAGACAGACTTTACTCCCTCAATGGTTAACAGTTGTTGAATTACTTCAGGTGTATCTGTTAAGTCGCTGCCCTTGTCTAAGGTCAGGGATTTGGCGCTAATGGCCCCATCCAGGTTGAGCTTGATGCAGTTGGGGCTGGGGGTGGTTTCGATGGAGAGCAATTGCATGGTCTTAATGGCACTTGGCTCAGTTAACCATATCAAATGTATCGATAAAGGCCATGGGGTTGCTAAACCAGATTCTCAAAGAGATAGTGAATGGCTAATACTGTTATCGCAGTAAACAACAGTGCCACTGAAAACACACCTTGATAGCCAAGAGCCTCGGCTATCACACCGCTGAAAGTAGCACCAAGAATTCCGCTAATGTAAACCACGGAGGACTGCACCGTATAGTCAGTGCCTGCTGTGGCTGCATCGCTTTTATCCATCATCACGGTAAACAACGCGGTCATAGCCATGCCGTTAATAAACTGAGCCACTGTTGCAACCAGATAGAGCAGGGATAACTGAGTAAATCCTAAAACTGGTAGGCAATAGGCGGCAATGGCAATCCCTTGTAGGGCACTAAAGCTGACCAACGCTTGTTTGCGACTCAGTCGAGAGATATTTAAACCTGCGACTACGGCACCCAGTAGCCCTGCACCATAGCTGACTACACCTAATAACAACCCAATCTCACCTATGGATAGTCCTAGATCTACCAGCAGCGGGCGAAACATGGTGAGAGCCATATAGGGACCGATGCCATAAAGTGTAAGGATGATGAGCCAGCGCCCCATACCAGGTCGTCGATAAACGCTAATCAAGCGTCTAAAGTTCGGTGAGGATAGCGTTGTTGATTTTACAACTCGCTCACGATGGCGAGCGATGGGGATGATGGCTAATAAAAGAACTGTTGCCATGGCTAATAAAGTGGTACGCCAGCCCCAGTAGCTGAGGAGTAGCAACATACCGCCACCGCCAATAATGGCTCCAAGGGAATTGCCGCCCCGCTGAATGCCGTTACCAAAGCCTCGTTCTGCCGGGGAAAGTAAGCCGATGGCCAGGGCGTCGGTAGCAATGTCTTGACTGGCGCTGAGGAGGCTAACTAGTAGGAGACCAAGGAGGAGAAAGATAAATTGTTGGGTGATGTTGAGAAAGGCAAGGAGTGCGATCGCAACCCCCAACCCTATCTGAAAACAAAGAATCCAAAACCGATAGTGCCCCCAGCGAGTCACTCCATAGCGGTCAATCAACGGCGACCACAAAAACTTAAACACCAGCGGCAGTGCCAACAGCTGCAGTAACCCTAATGTTTTCAATGAGACATTTTGCTGTCTCAGAAACACCGGCAACGCCTCATACACAAACGTCAGAGGAATATGTTGAGCAACATACAAGCTCCCCAGCAGCCCCATTTTCCGCCATGTAGCTTTTTTGAGTTGAGTTAGTTGCCGTGTCATTCTCCCCCTCTCCCTTTCTCCCTCTCTCTTAAACCTCCCCCATCAAAACCTAGACCTCACCTGCACCCCAATAGTGAAGGGATCGCCAAATGACGCTAAATCCTGACCTGCCGCGGTCAGAGCTGCCGTAATATAGCGGCTATCAAAAATGTTGTTGGCAAACACATAAATGCCGGTATTGTCCCACTCATAACCCAGTTGGGCATTGACTAAACCAAAGGCATCCTGCTTTAGCCGATTGGCATCATCAAAAAATGAACTGCCATAACCCTGCCATTCTAAACGACCAAAAAATCCCCCTGGGCTGCGGTACTGGGCGGCTAAGTTGTAGTTATATCTGGGTGCATAGGGTAAACGATTGCCATCAAAAGACTCATCAGAAAAGGGATTTCTGGCGTTATCAAAGCGAGCATCCACATAGCCAAATCCGGCAGTGAGATCCAGCCCATCCAGTGGTCTTGCCCTCAGCTCAAACTCCAAGCCGCTGATTTGAGCATCGGCGTTGATAATGTCACTGGAAACCGCATCAAAGCTGCGCAACAACAGCTGATAGTTATCTACCTGATTCGTAAACAACGCTAAATTAGCTGTAAGCCGGTTGTCGAGCCAGCTACTCTTTAACCCCAGTTCATAGTTCCAGGAAGTTTCTTCCTCATAGTCCAGAATGCTATTTTGTTCTGCCGTTGGGTTTAGACCGCCAGGACGATATCCACGGGTAACACTGGCGTAGGCCAACAGATTAGGGTTAATATGATAGTCTACCGCTAGCCTGGGCAACAGTTCACCGTCATTTTGATTTTCTCCAGTAATGGGGGGCGCTGTGAGAATCACTACCGGACTGTCCGTGACCTCAAAGGTACTCTGGCGATTTAGACGGCTGGTGGAGGCCTCATAGCGGAGCCCGGCGGTCAGAGTTAACGGATCAACCGGCTGATACTTGACTTGACCAAAGACCGCATAGGTTTCCCGATCCAGCTCATAGTCGGTGCGGTTAAAGCCAGCCAAGGGCAATCCGAACTGGGTGGCGGCAAACTGACTTAAGACTAACCCTGTGCCCTCAGCATCAAACTGATTGGATTCATAATAGCCCCCCAACAACCAGTCAAATGGGCCTTCTGTTGTGGGTGACTGCACTCGCAGTTCCTGGCTCCAAACCGTGGCATCAAAGGCGGCCAACCGTCGTAATAAATCCAAAGACGTGGCATCGGCATCCAGCTGAGAATCTTGGAATGAGTAGCGTCGTGAGGTGATGGAAGTCGCCTCTACCTGAGGTGTTTTATAGGCTATCCGTAGCGCCTGGGCATTGCTGTTGGACTCGTAAAATCCGTCAAAATCATGGTCGATGGTAAACGGTGTAGATGAGTTAAACGGAACAAAAACAGGCGTACCGTCATCATCACCGCTGGCAGTAGCGGTCAGGGAAATATCCCATTGTGGTGACGGTGTCCATACCACCCGAGCCCGACCGCTTAAAGAAGACTCTTCTCCCACAGAGCCATCATCGAGAAACGTATTTTCATAAAAACCATCGTGGGCAGTGTAAGAACCCGATAGCCGAAATGCTAACGTGTCTGGAACCAGCGTGTCACTTACAGACAGCTGCACATCTCGCGTATTCTCATTGCCATAGCCCGCGATAGCTCGCATTTCAAACTCTTCTGACGGCGGACGGGTGGTAACATTGACTACCCCTGCTGCGCTGCTGCGCCCATAGAGCGTATTTTGAGGCCCACGCAGGATTTCTACCTGAGCCAAATCAGTCAGATCAAAATCCAGAAACCCGCCATAGTCATAGGGCACATCATCTACATAAAAACCAACCGCATCGCGATTGATAAAGTTGGCGTTGCCGATGCCCCGAATGCTGTAAAAGCTAAAATAGCTCCCTGCCGAATTGACCGGATTAAAATAGAAGTTAGGCGTGTTGCGGGCAATCTCCTGAAAGGTGCGGATTTGGCTATCTTCTAATTCCTCTTCAGTTAAAACTGTGAGACTAACGGGCACATCCTGCAGATCGTCAGGACGCTTCTCAGCCGTTACGACAATCCGCAGGGTACCCTCGTTGTTTTCAGGCTCTTCTTCTGAAGCCCCTTCTGAACTATCATTGTCGTCTTCGGAAGTATCTACATCAACAGGAGTCTGACTTATCTCTTCAATTGGGACAGTATGATTCTCGGTTTCGGCCAGTTCAGTTTCGGCCCATACAGCAGGAGCCATGATCAGTATTACCAGCCCCCAGCCCCATCGATAAAGCCAATATGTCCGCATATCTCAACTCCTCAGCACGATACCCAGTAATTGAGAACAGTACGCAATATGGCAGTTTGGCTTCAACTCCCAGCCGGATCTTTTTCCCCCGTAGGCGGATCTTTCTGACAGTCTCTACATCCCCTGTGCCTTCATAGTCTTCGGTAGCACTCCAAACTTCTTCTTAAACGCGGCAGAAAACTGGCTAGGATTTGCGTAGCCAATGGACTGGGCCACCTGGGTAACCGTCATTTCAGTGGATCGCAACATCAACAGAGCCTGCTCCATACGATGCTGGTGGAGATAGCCAAATACTGTTGTGCCAAAGACCTGGCGAAAGCCCTGCTTAAGCTTAAAGTCATTGATACTTACCTGTCTAGCCAGATCCGTCAGGGAGGGTGGCTTCATCAGATTGTTGATCAAAATCTGTTTAGCATGGTGAATACGTTCAATATCGTCAGATTTTAACCGACGTGTCAGGGGCACCAGCTTTGTTACTTCGGTGAACTGATTAGCTTGTAAAGCCATCAGCTCCAGCACTTTGCCTTCTAGATAGAGCTGTCTAATGGTGTCCTGGTAAGGACAGTTCAGCAACTGATGGAGAATTACATTAACGGCTGGAGAGATGGAACCACTTTGCCAGCAGCAGCCTGAGCCGTGGCTGACTAAAATCTGCCTGAGGTCAGCTGGCAGGGCATTAAATCGGTCGCCAATGAAAAACTTAAACAGCAGTGGGTCAATATCCACCCGCACTAGAATCAGCTTTTGCAAGGGCATAAATTCTGAGGCCAGGGCAATTTCACCGTTTAATGCTCCCAGATAGCAGTGACCTGCTTTGATCAAAATGTCTTCGTTAGCAGGTTCAAAGCGAAGGTTGAACTTGCCGGACAGACAAAAGGTGAAGCGCAGTAAAAAGCAGTTGTCGGTGTCGGCGGTTAGATAAAAGGGCTTTTGAAAATCTGCTTCGACCACAGAAAAGCTAAGACCAGCTCGCAGTTCGACATTGTGACCATACCAATGGCTATGGTTGAGGCTGATGTTGATGCTGGGATGGTTCGTATTTACCTGTAGGTCCAGGTCTGATTGGGCCTGCAATGTTTGGGTAACATCGCGAAAATTGCTGTAGGTCGGTAGCGATAATTTCATTCTGACTAGCAGGCTCCACAGGTAGAGAGGCACAGGGCTGCGATTAGTTTAAATGATAAAAATTCTCATTAGCAACAATCTGAAATATAATGATGAACAATACTGTTGTTAGGGACAGCTAATTGGAAGCACAGATAGCTAACGAACAGGTCGATTCATTTGCTGAAGCCGTCTATGCTGATCTCGGCAGTGCCCTCCGTGGTGTTTGCAAAACCTGGTGTGATCAGCATGGCTACAGCGATCCCTTTTGCTGTGATGGAGTATGGTGGGCGTTTCCTCCTAATGGGGTGATGCCAGTGAGGATTAAGACCGTCATGGGAGCTCAGAGTCAACGTTTGGTGAAAATTGGACCGATGAGGGTAATGTTGTTGCCCGATGGGTCG
>JBCCJR010000366.1:0-5526 GCA_039045805.1 Cyanobacteria bacterium P01_C01_bin.118 | reverse complement strand
TATAGAGCTGATTTGACATCTTTATAATCAAGGGAGAAACCGAATGTCAAGCCAACGTCAGTCATCATGGTCTATTCGAGCAGCCTTACCGACAAAGAGTGGGAAATCCTAGAACCGCTGTTGCCAAATGTCCTGCCAAAGAGAAAGCGGACTCGACCCTTAGATTGGAGCTATCGAGAACTCATTGACGGCCTGTTGTACCAGCTCAAAAACGGGTGTAACTGGGGAGACTTGCCTAAGGACTTTCCCCCCTATTCAACGGTCTACTGGCACTACAATCAGTGGCGCAAAGCAGGCACTATCGAGCAGTTGATGGAGCTACTGCATGGCCAAGTACGCGAGCAGGTCAAAAAAAACCGAAATGGACTCGATTGATTATCATCGACTCACAAGCAGTAAAAAATACCTGTAATGCTGGAGTTGACTCCAAGGGATTTTGTTTCTACAAAGCCACCAACGGTATCAAGCGACATCTGGGAGTCGATACGCTGGGCTTCCCGTTCTTTACCCACTGCACACCTGCCAATGTGTCGGATGATGATGGTCTCATTGAGATGCTCACCCACAACATTGATTACTTCCGGGCTAAGCCAGTCAACATCCCCAAGATCACTATTTTGCTCGACCATGGTTACCACCCTGACAAGCTCAAGGATGCTCTTGAGAGGGTGTACCCGAAGATTATGAGCAAGATTAAGTTTGAGCTATCACCCAAGCCATCCAAAGCAGAAAAAGTAGCTCAAGGCAAGAGCGGTTTTATCCCTGTTATGGCGCGATGGGTGATTGAACGGTCCAATGCCTGGATGGAACGTTGCAAGATTCTGGTCAAGAACTTTGAGAGAACCTTAGACAACGCCACGACCAAACTCAACTTATGCTTTGTAAGGCTCATGATTAAGAGGCTTGCAGCCTCTGACTAGAGATCTCAAATAGGCTCTATAAATATCATCATTTCTGGGTGCAAGCATGTTAAAAAACATCAGTTGGTTATTTAGACCTCCTATAATTTTGGGTTTGTTGATAGTAGGGTTATTACCATGGTGGTTCAATAAGGTGTTGCAATTGGTTGTTGTTCTCCCATACAGAGGAGCAACAGCCGATACCATTGTTGTTTTAGGTCGTGGCTGGCAGATGAGTGAGAATAGAACAGCCGCCGCTGTTCAACTATGACGAGAAGGTCGGGCTCCCCAGATATTTCTCAGTGGTATAAACGATGCACCCATCATGATGGAATTGGCTCAAAAGCTGGGCGTACCAAATGCCAGTATTAGTGGTGAAGGATGTTCCACCACTACTTGGGAAAATGCCTTCTATACAAAGCAACTGTTGCCCGTTAATACGTCATCTTCGGTGAAACCCACCATTATTCTGATTACCGATGACTTACATATTGTTCGACCTACCTATGTCTATCAAAGTTCTGGATTTGAGGTTATCCCTTATTCAGTGGATCTGCAATTTGTTAAGATGGCGTCGATTGGTTTTTCGTGAGTTTGCTGCGTTACTTTACTATGGCTTTGTAGGCAAACTACATCCCCCCGCCCCAGAAGTGCATCAGCAAGCACAATTGGTGGCAGACTCCAGACTCCCCGAATGGCAGTGTTTCTATCCAGATACGACGGAAAGTGCTAAACAACCACAGTAACTGGGCTAATAAGTTGCAGTCGTGCGACTTTGTTTTGAGTATCCCTAACCTTATTTTTCGCGTCTAGGTCTCTATTCAAAGGTGCTCCCTCAAACTAACAAGGGAGTGCCTGTTAGGGAGTTCTTGATCACATCTATGGGTTTCCCTGGCGAGGATTAAGTTTCATAAGAAGCCGCTACTTTCCGGATCCATCAGTGCCAAAATTACCCTATCAATGTATCTGCTGGAGTAATCGTGATGGTTGCATCGCAGGATAGCAAAGACCAAATTTTTGCTGCCTTTGAGCGAATTCTCACAGAACGACAAAACTTAGGTTCAAGAATTGCGACCAAAGAAGAAGAAGTCTTAATCGCTAAAAATAAACAGATCCTAAACTCAGCTGCCGCCTACACCGTTGACGGGATTATTAAAGGCCTGGCCGATTTACAGCTAGAATTTGGCAGCATTGTTACTCAGCTATCCGAAAAATTAACCGCCGAATCATTAAAACTAGGCGAACTGGATCAGGCCATTGATATTGAAACACGCCATCTCCAAACCCTGAAACACATTCGCGTCGTGGCCGACACGCTGCATCTACGCACCCAAGAATACCAGGATAAACTCAGCGCCCTTGAACAAACCGAAGCTGAGCAGAAAGCGGCCCTGGAAAAAGAAATGGTGGATGTGAGAGCCCAATGGTCTGTAGAACAGGATAACTTTGAACAAACTGTAACTGAGCAGACGGAACGACTCACTAAAGAACGCGAACGCCAAGAAGCGGACTATCAATATGAACTAGATCGCAAACAAACCATTGACGCCAATGAATTTGACGAGAAGCGTCGGCAGCAAGAAAAAGAATTACAGGATACCGGACAAGTCAATGAGCAGCAGTGGGCTGAACGAGAGAGAATTCTAGAGGAAAATCAGCCCCTCCTGGAAGATTATCAACAGCGGGTAGCTGTTTTCTCAGCTGAACTGAGTCAGCTGGTGGAACAAACCAGAGAAGATATCACTACCGCTGTACGGCAGACTGCAGAGGTACAGGCTGAATTGCTAGAGAAGGAGTGGGAGGCTACCAAACAGGGATACGAGTTTACGATTCAATCTTTGGAACATAAAATTCAAGAGCAAACTCAGCAAATTGAAAGCATCAATGCTCAGTTGCAAGAGACCATGCAACAGTCCCATACGCTGACCATGAAAGCATTTGAGAAGTCCTCAACGGCTACATCTCAGGGAAGGGGAGGATAGCATGACCGAAATACCAACCAATAGAAACACAAAAGCGCAAATTCTAGACGCTTATAATGAACTGCTCAAAGAACGAAATAAATTAGAAAAGCAGGTCGATAAGTTGCAGCAACCTCAAACGGTACGTCCCCCCTCCGTAGCGAAACCACAATCCTCTGAACCTATAGAAGCAATGAGTCAGCAGTCCGGCGGTCAGGATAAAATGGCGGCTACGATTAATACCTTGACTGGGCTACAAGCAAGATTTGGCAGTGTGGTTAGCGAGTTATCCGAAAAGCTAACGTCGAAAGCGGCTCAACTACAGTCGCTCCAGTTAGCTGTTGCCGAGGAACTAACCCAGTTAGAAGAGCTACACAATTTAGACGAGATTCAACCCGATACCCTGGATGCTTTAATTCAAACCTGTCAAGATAACAGCGAGGTCTTTGAATCAGAATTTAATCAACGGCGTGATCGCCTTGAGACGGAGCGACAGCAATTGAAGCAAGCCTGGGCAAAGGAACAGGAAGAGCACAAGCGTTTTGTTAAGGAGCGGGATGTAGAACAGCAGAAAACTAGCCAGCGAGAGATGCAGGAATATGAATATAATCTCACTCTCCAACGTAATTTGGCGCAGACAGACTATGAGCAGGCTCAGGAAGAACGCTATCGACAGCTGACGGCAGCTAAACAAACTCTAGAGGACCAGTGGGCGGAACGGGAAAAAGTAATCTCACTCCAAGAGCGGCAATGGACTGAGCTAAAAGCTAAGGTTGAATCCTTTGAAAACGACAAAGAAGCCGCTATTCAGCAGGCCAAGGAAGAGGGAGAACAGACGGCCAGTGCCCAGGCGAAAATAGCAGCCGATTTGCGCAATAAAGAATTGGATGGATTTAAACGAGTCTATGAGCTTAGAATTCAAGCCCTAGAACAAACAATTCAAACCAATGAGGAACGGATTCAGACGTTATCGAAACAGCTGGCAGCAGCGTTGAAACAGGTTCAGGACCTAGCGGTAAAAGCCATTGAAGGAGCATCCAATATTCAATCCTTTGAGGCTTTTAAGTCTCTGGCGATGGAGCAGGCTAAAACCCAAATAAAGGGGAAATAGGCTACTGGGAAATCAATGAAAGCCAATTTTCCTGTTCAAAGATATGATTACGATCGCAATCATTCTCAGCGTTTAGCCTCTCAAACCTGATGCAGATCATGGTTTGACTATCATTGTTGAGATAAAACATCTCTGGTTTAGACCCTGATTTCGCTTTTGTAACTTCTTACTAGATAACAGAACGAATCGCCCTTGGAGGGCTGGCATCATTAGCAATCGCTGCCATCACCTGCTCATATAACCCAGGCATCGCAACATCAGGAAAAAACTGACTCGTCTCAGTCTTGGTATAACCCTCAGAAGTTAGCGAACAAATCTCCACGCTCTCTCCTCGCAGCAGCCATACCTCAGCCACATTAAAAGGAATATAGTCAGCAATATTTATAAAGTTGGTAACATCAACCTCAACAACAATATCTGGGGGTGGATCCGTAGCCAGATCAATACGTCGTTTACCATTGACCGCCGACCAGTTACTCAGCCAAAAACAATGATCTGGTTCAATGCCTGCTTGCTCAGGAATTTGCAAAGTAACCGGTGTCGTATGGATGTAATCCCGCAACTGCTGATTCAGGATGGCAACGATTAAATCAACAATAATTGCATCCAACTGTCCATGCTCAAAGGTAGGCATCTTAAGGGTTAAATAACCATTGGCATATTTAAGCCGCGGAATACTATGATCGCCTCGGCTAGCAACCAATTGCGCATACTCTGACCAATCCATAGGAATGGTTGCCACTGAGCCATCGGGCCAGGATTTAATCGGTGCAATGGCAATCATATCTCTGTGTCCAACACGTTTGATAGAGGATATACACACATGATAAACCCTATGCCAGGTTTTCTAGCATAGGGCTAAAACTCAAACTAAGTAGGTTATTCAGTATTATGCGGCAGATTTCGATGTCCCCTTTTCCAAATGCTGATGGAGACCAGAAGTCAAAACCCCAAAAATTTGAGAACCCCCAGTAGGTCTAATTGAGAAAACGCAAACATTTTTATAGAGAGGGCCTAGATAACTAGTAGCTTCTTTGCCAGAAATATCCTAAGCCGTAGCCAACTTAGGTTGCTCAGTCGCAGTCTCCTGAAGCCGACCCAAAATTGCATTGGTGTTTGCTTTCGCATCACCAAACAACATTTGAGTATTCTCCTTAAAGAACAGCGGATTGGCTACACCAGCATAGCCAGCCGACATACCCCGCTTCATCACAACAACATTGCGGGCATTCCACACTTCCAACACCGGCATCCCAGCAATTGGGCTATCTGGATCCTCCATCGCACTGGGGTTTACCGTATCGTTAGCACCAATGACCAAAACAACATCAGTTTCAGAGAAATCCTCATTGATTTCATCCATCTCCAACACAACGTCGTAGGGCACATTCGCCTCTGCCAACAACACATTCATATGACCCGGTAAACGGCCAGCAACAGGATGAATGCCAAACCGAACATTCACACCGCGCTTAGTCAATAGCTGAGTAATTTCCGAAACCGCATGTTGCGCTTGTGCTACCGCCATACCGTAACCAGGGGTGATAATCACACT
>JBCCJR010000365.1:0-5541 GCA_039045805.1 Cyanobacteria bacterium P01_C01_bin.118 | reverse complement strand
TCCACATCTCATTATTTTTCTTAAGCCTTCACGGTCGTTGTCTCCCAAAATTTAGCCAAGAAGAAGGGTTTTCCATTGTAAAAAATATTTCCTGTCTAAAAGATAGGTTCTAATTAACCTGAATCCCATCAAAAGTAAAATCGAATCTTGCCCACAGGCTAAACCTACGGACCTAGCAACTGTATTAATTAGTGCGAACCTCTTCTATGGGAATAACATCTTCAGGATTGTCCCACTGCAAGTATCCACCAATACGAATAATAAAATCATCATAGTCGTAATCAGTGTTGATATCTCCCACCAACAGTGAACCAGTATCTTCCCAACGGAGGAGTAGCCCTCCATTGATAACCTCTTCTAATGGTCCCTCAAACCTGGCATAGTCAAGGTTTTCTTCATTTAAGTTGCTGGTTGAATAAAGTGTGCCTGCCGCCTGACCACCAAAAGAAGACTCCAGATAAAAGCTATAGTCAGTATTGGCGGCAAATCGAAATTCTCCTAGGGGTTTTGGGACTGTATCACCAGGAGAACCATAAAAATCACTCCGGTTTTGAGGACCCGTGTCATCCTGATAACTTGAGGGTCTATTGACCGGTTGAGGGACATCAGCCTCTTTGACCTCTCCATACAGTGGAAACTTTTCTCCAGTTTCCAGATTAATGATGCCAAAAACAGATCGATAGCTACCGTTAGACTCTAAAAACTCAAACTCGACCACGGTATCAACGGCCAGTCGAATGCCCTGATTACCAAACAGCTCCTGCGCCTGGGTCTTAAGGGGTAATCCTGCCAGGACAACAGTGGTAACCGTCAACCCTATGGCTGTTTGATGCAGAGGGAAAGTATCAAAATATCGACTCATTTTTACTATTTTTTATACAAAGACCGCTAATCATGGAATTAAATATTGCAGTTTACCAAATACGTCGATTTACTGCTTCTGGCTGACTATTAGCTTGATTTTCTAATGCCTCCTGGGCTAACTCAATTAAACGACTGAGCTCGGCACAGGCTGGCGTCACTTCAACATCAGCACCCGGTTCACGGGCAAAACGCCGAGTTACTGAACGGTCTTCACAGGCCAGTCTGGCCTGTCTTAATTTCTCAGCCAAACTGGCATTATCGTCAATACCTAACTCATCGCCAAATTCGTTAAAAAATTCTTGAAAGAAATCAGATAGAGGCCTTTCGTCATCACCGTCGCCAATAATAGGATCTCCCAACACTCCTGTATTATCTGACAGGTTAGGCCCGGTCACATCCGATAAATTAGGCCCGGTCACATCCGATAAATTAGGCCCGGTCACATCCGATAAATTAGGCCCGGTCACATCTGACTGATTTTGGGCAACGGCTATGGACGGTAGCAGCAGGACTGCGATCGCAACCAGACCCAACCGCTGTATCCAGGGAGAATCCATTACCCTTAACGATTTTAGTAATCTCATCTTGAGTTCAAACCTCGACTACAGTTGAAATGAAACACCAGCTCCTAACACAAAGCGAGAGCCATCGCCCGCTCCAGTAATATCCCTAACCGCAGGCAGCAGAACCAGCGGGAGATCTCTAAAGGGCGTAATAGAGACGCCTGCTGCCAAGTCCTGACCAGTCCATTCCACAATGGCGCTAACTGGTTCCACCACCCGTACCGCCACACTACCAAAGACATTAATATTGTCTCGATCCTCAAAAATATCGTCCTCCGTACGAAAACGACCATTGCCCACCCCTGCTGTCAGAGCAACACGACTAAAGGGCTGAGTGATACTTTCACGGGTGCGGACCAGATGGGAAACTGAACCATAAATCGAATCTTTAAAGTCCACAGGCGAGTCGGTGGTGATAATGCCTTCCCAGCCCAAAGCGGCGGACCAATCCTCCGCCAAACGCCTGTGCAGCTTGACATTAAACCCACCAGCCCCAAAATCTCGACTGCCACCAAAACTGGCTACGGTGTAGGACAGTTGAACACCAACGTTCTCACGGGCATCTCCTAAACCGATACCGACAACAGCACCACCATCATCTTGATTGCCAAAGCGAGTTCTCTCTTGGTAACCCACCCCCAAAAACGCCGTGAAATTATCAGCCCCAAACCCAGATGGATTAGAAATAGTAATCGCCGGAGAATTCGGATACGGTCTGTCAGTAACCGTCACCGGTTGAGACAGCTCCTTCAGCAATTCATCAATTTCTTGTTGTTCAGGAGCGTCTGGATTTAGCAGAGGGGGTTCTAACGGTAATTGAGCGGTATCAGCAACATCAGGCTCAGATACATCCATACTGGCTGCACTGACCTCTAAGGACGCTGTATCAGGACTGATGACAACGCTCCTCGGCAGCGCGCCTGCTGGAACACTCTCTAAAGTCGATGTAGTAGCCGCAGCTCTTAAACTTGAGGGATTAACCTGCGTATTTCCGCTACTGGATACTGCTACCCGCTGACCAGGAGACATCACACGACTAGTTGGAAAAGCTTCCACCGGTGTGTCAACAGCCTGATAAGCAGATTGACTCGATAACGGCTGACTATCATCAGCGACATCTATCTCGACATTTATTTCATCTCCAGAGACGGCTGCAGTCGGACGGGAAACCGCAGCAGAAACGACAGAACTCTCAGGAGATCTCTCACGGGCAGCCGCCATCGACGGTGTAGTAACAGCTTGAGCATGTGACGGAGAAAAATGTTCAGATACCGTCGAATCGGGGTCACTAAGATCACCAGCATCCTCAGCTAAAACCGTATGCCCCTGCTCAGGGCTAACAGCAGCACTTTGGGAACTGGTCGCTGCTGATCGATCTAAACGATCTGTCACCGGAAGTTCACGGGTAACCGCAGCAGTTCGTTCTCTCAAAGAAGCCGCTCGTTCCCTTAAAGAACTGGTAGATGGTAGTTCCTGGGTGGCAGTAGCCGCTAAATGTTCAAGCTTAGCCTTCCGACTCTCCCCTTGAAGTGGATTTACCGATGGCGGAGCCGGCACCGGATTAAACCGAGCAGCAGCAGACGGTGAGACAGTGGCGACAACTTCGGGGTTAGCAGCAGCACCATCAACCGCAACAATTTCGGACTCTACCTCAGGAACGACACTCTCGACAGGCACTGTATTAGCCGGAGTCGCGGCAGGCAAAGGCTTGGTGGCTGTAGCTACTAGATGCTCAAGCTTAGCCGCCCGATCCTCAGATACATCCTGTTCTACCGGTAGCGACTCTGCCGGTAGAGGCGTCTGCTGGGATTGGCCTTGGGGTAGTTGAACATTTGCTGTCGCAACGGACTGAGAGCTAAATTCAGGCCGCAGTGTATCGTTCTCGGGTGCGATGCTTTCAGCATGGTTAGCAACAGCAGAGTCAGCCACCTCAACAGCATCTGACTCTTCATTGACCGTCAACGCTTCATCATTGACTAACTGTTCAGAGTTAGCCGGAGTTAGCTCACTAGCACTCACCTGTCCTAAATTGGTCGAGGCAAATGTAGTAACTAGGGTTATCCAACCAATTAGGACTTTATCAGAGGGCTTAATCACGGTTTTATTCCTCTAGCTAACCTCTTAAATGAGCTTGAAAACATCACAATCGCTATTCATTTAATAGCAAATCAGGCTGATTTTTATTAAATTTCCCAAATGAGTTTGAAAACATAGCAACATGCCTAAATATTTTGATGTAGGTAAATCACTGATTATTAATGCTTAATAAATAGCACAAGCGGGAAAGAAATTAAATCCCCTTCCCGCTTATAGAATCTGGATAGCAGGCATTTGCCCTTCACTATTCCATTTATTTTTTTGTGTTGAAAATTCAGCTTTAGACCTTTTTCAACCAGCTAAACATTGCTCGTAAATCCTTGCCTACTTCTTCGATAGGGTGCTCAGCTTCACGGCGACGAATTGCGTTAAAGCCTGGATTCCCAGCTTGACTTTCTAGGACAAACTCACGGGCAAATTGACCGGTTTGAATTTCCTTGAGGATTTGTTTCATCTCCTTCTTGGTCTCCTCGTTAATAATGCGTGGCCCGCGAGTGTAGTCACCATACTCAGCGGTATTGGAAATGCTATAGCGCATGTTGGCCAGGCCACCCTCAACAACAAGGTCAACAATTAGCTTGACTTCATGGAGACACTCAAAATAGGCCAACTCAGGCTGATATCCAGCTTCGATCAGGGTTTCAAAACCCGCTTTAATCAGCTCACTCAGGCCACCACACAAAACAACTTGTTCACCAAATAGGTCCGTCTCGGTCTCTTCACGAAACGTAGTTTCAAGAATACCGGCACGGGTACCGCCAATGCCCTTGGCATAGGCCATAGCCATATCGCGACCTTTACCAGAAGCGTCCTGGAAAACAGCAAACAGCGCAGGTACTCCCTGACCCTGCTCATAGGTGCGACGCACCAGGTGCCCCGGTCCCTTGGGGGCAATCATCACCACATCCACATCTTCGGGGGGAACGATCTGGGCAAAGTTAATATTAAATCCGTGGGCAAAGGCCAGTACATTACCCGCTTTCAGGTTTGGGGCAATACTCTCTTTGTAAATGGTCTTTTGAACTTCGTCAGGCAGCAAAATCATGATCATATCTGCTGCTGCTGCCGCATCTGAGACAGACTTAACCGTCAGCCCTTCGGCTTCGGCTTTTGCTTTAGAACGACTGCCTTCGTAAAGACCCACAACGACGTTGACGCCGCTGTCCTTGAGGTTAAGGGCATGGGCATGCCCCTGGGAACCGTAGCCGATAATGGCAACGGTTTTCCCATTGAGTAAATCTAAATTTGCGTCGCTGTCGTAGTACATCTGGGCCATGGTTCAGAGCTCTCCTTGATTTGCGGTTGGATTGGCCAACCAAGTTATCTATTCAGCATGCCGATATGCAGCTGTCGTGCAGCCTTTGATCCTACCAAACCATCTGCAAATGTATGCTCAGACAGCTGATTTTTTGGAGAGTTGAATACCGAGCGCCATTGCATATTCTCAAGTTGACTAACCAAAATAGCTGGCAATACGGCTTATCCCATACTTTTCCCTAGATCGCAAAGATGATTTGCAACAGGTCACTCGCACTCTGAGACATTTGGGACAAGTAGTCACAAAAATAATTCACAGACATCATAAATAACCTGTTGGGCTCTGATATTCAGGGCCCAACAGGTTAAAAAATGGATCCAAAATCTATTGGCTGGATGTCAATCCCTACGCCATCAAACGACACCGTACCATCATGCCACCGAGGGCTAATAGACCCAGAAGAGCGCCAAGTTCAGGCGTTTGAGCTGTATCTTCCCCGTCTTCAAAGTCAAAGGATTTATCGCTAAAACGGAAGGAAAAGTAGTTGATGCTAAGTCAGAAGACTCATTTAAAATACTTCCGCCTTCTGTTTCTTGAGTTCTCACAGAACTCAGATAGTCTCAGCTCAATGGCAACATCTAAACCTGCGGCATAGTCTCATGCCAGGAGGTGGCCTTTTCATAAGCCGATGCCACTTCAAATAAAGTATCTTCTCGTAGAGCATTGCCGATCAGCTGCAACCCGATAGGCATCCCCCCT
>JBCCJR010000364.1:0-5542 GCA_039045805.1 Cyanobacteria bacterium P01_C01_bin.118 | reverse complement strand
GTCGCGCCGCTAGCATGGCTTTGTCAGCTAGCCTAACGATGCCGTCCTCATATCTTCTGGCTTAGGCAGTTTGACCCTAGTGGCCAGACCGATCTTAGACAGCAGATTAATGGTCATCCAAGTCACATCAATTTCCCACCATTTCAGACCATGACGGGCTGAAAATTGAAAGGCATGGTGATTGTTATGCCAGCCTTCACCATAGGTAACCAGGGCCACCCACCAGCAGTTCGTAGAATAATCACCAGCGTCGTAGGTCTGGTACCCAAATTTGTGGGTGGCGCTGTTAACAAACCAGGTGCAGTGGTAAACAGCCACCAGACGCACAAAAATTCCCCATAGGACAAAGGACCAGCCACCAATGGCGTAAAGCAAGAGACCAAGACCGATCTGCATCAGCAAAAAGTAGTTTTCGCAGAACAGATAGAACGGATCTTTGGCAATGTCCTTAGTCAGGCGAGGCACGTCACCATCAGCAGGTACTTCGTAAAAAATCCAACCCATGTGGCTCCACCAAAACCCCTTAGTAGAACTATGGTGATCGATGGGTTTATCAGAGTGGGCATGGTGGTGACGGTGCAGGCCAATCCACTCAATAGGTCCGTGCTGGCAGGCCAAACTGCCGCAAAAAACAAAAAAGTATTCTAGCCACTTAGGGGTCTTAAAACTACGATGGGCCACCAAGCGATGCCATCCTAATGTAATTCCCAAACAGCCTGTAACCCAATGTAAAAAAAGCGCTACACCAATAGCGCTCCAACTAAAATTTCTAGGTAAAAATGCCAGTAGCGTAATCATATGTACAGCGACCATAAAGACCGCTGTGGGCCAATTAATAGGAGGTTTTTGAGCTTTTGCGACAGTCATGTAAAAATCTCAGCGTTAACTAGGGGGCCAACTTGCGTCACAATTAGAGCCCGCATCAATTAGCCCAGGTAAGCGAGTGAATAGCCTGAAGACATTACAGCCATCAGAGCAAGCACTATTTTCGATTTTTTACTCAATTGACTCTCAGGTCAAGGTAAATATTTCTAGAGTATTGTCAACTTTTCGCCAACATAAGGTAGGAACTCACCATTTCTCAGGGGTTTCGGGATATGGCCATGATGATTTGGGTCGTCAAACCCTGGATCAGGTTTTTGCCACTCTGGTGGAGGCGGAGGCCGCAGCGGTGCGGGTGCAGTTTGTTTCAGGAACCCATGCCATTAGTTGTGCCCTTTTTGGAGTGTTGCGACCAGGGGATGAACTGCTGGCAGTGACCGGAGCTCCCTATGACACCCTGGAGGAAGTGATCGGTGTGCGGGGCAGCGGTCAAGGGTCATTAAAGGATTTTGGCATTAGCTATCGAGAGCTCCCCCTCACCGCTGATAATGCAGTGGATTGGGATGGCTTAACCACCGCCATTCGACCCGAGACAAAAATGGTGCTGATCCAGCGTTCCTGCGGCTACAGCTGGCGAGCCAGCCTAACGGTGGACGAGATTGGCCAAATTGTGCAGGTGATCAAAGCTCAAAAGCCAGACACTGTTTGCTTTGTGGACAACTGCTACGGCGAATTTGTGGAAACCCGCGAGCCTACAGCAGTGGGGGCGGACCTGATGGCAGGGTCCCTGATCAAAAATCCCGGTGGCACCATTGTCACCACGGGAGGCTATATTGCCGGTCGGGCTGACTTGGTGGAGGCGGCCACCTGTCGTTTAACCTCACCAGGCATTGGCAGTTCTGGCGGTTCCACCTTAAATCAAAATCGCTTACTGTACCAGGGACTTTTTCTGGCCCCGCAGATGGTGGGGGAAGCCCTTAAGGGCAATTACCTGCTAGCTAAAACCTTTGCAGATTTAGGCTATGCCGTTAATCCAGCTGTCGATGCACCCCAACGAGACGTGATTCAGGCCATTCGTCTGGAGGATCCCGATAAGCTGGTGGCATTTTGTCAGGCGGTGCAGCAGCATTCCCCCATCGAGGCCTATGTTGATCCGGTACCGGCAGGTATGCCCGGCTATGAAAGTCAGCTAGTGATGGCTGGGGGGACCTTTATTGATGGCAGTACTTCTGAGCTATCTGCCGATGGGCCGCTGCGGGAGCCCTATGTGGTGTATTGCCAGGGGGGCACCCATTGGAGTCACGTTGCGATCGCAGCCGAAGCCGCCGCCCAAGCCATCGGCCCCGCGTAACCCACCGAACCGACCCCATCCCCCATCGCCAATAATCCACCCAATAAATATTAAGGAAATTGTTACAATAATCACATTCACGACCTACCCACCGCCGCCCCATGATTACCGTTGCACTCCCCAAGGGCTCATTGCTCAAAGACAGTATCAGCATGTTGCAGGCGGCCGGTCTGGACTTCAGTGGATTTCTAGACAGCAGTAACCGTCAGCTCCAAATTGAAGAAAGCACCGGTCGCGCCAAGGGGTTGTTAGTCAGAGCCCAGGACGTGCCAGTGTATGTGGAATACGGTCAGGCGCAGTTAGGAATTGTCGGTTATGACGTGCTCTACGAAAAAGAGCCTAAGGTAGCTCAGCTAGCGGATTTGGGCTTTGGCGATTGCCGCTTTTCCGTGGCCGTTAAAAAAGATGGCCCCTATCGGTCGGCGTTGGATTTGCCCCCCCACTGTCGGGTCGCGTCCAAATTTGTCAACAGCGCTCGCCGCTATTTTCAAAGTATTGACCTACCAGTGGAGATAATTCCCCTCTACGGTTCTGTCGAGCTAGGACCGATTACGGGCATGTCTGAGGCCATCGTTGACCTGGTCTCTACCGGACGCACCCTCAAAGAAAACAACCTCATGGAGTTAGAGATCCTATTTGAAAGCACTGCCCGACTGGTAGCTCACCCCCTCAGCTATCGTCTAGATGTAGATAACCTCAGCGAGTATGTGGATTTGATTTGCCAGCAGTTGATGGTGGTGGTTTAACTCTCTCTCTTGGAGAGAGGTTCTCATATTCTTTTTTGAATGCGTTCTGTAAGCATGTTTTGACTTGCCGGATGGTGGGCATTGCCCACCCTACAGCTCTTTTTCTTATGACTTCTCCTGCTGCGTCTACAAAAAAACAAGGCTCAAATTATGACTGGCAGTTATTCCAGCGTCTTTTGCCCTATATTCTTCGTGAAAAAAGGCATCTTGTTTTACCCCTAATCCTGTTAGTTCCCTTAGCGTTTGCCCAGGCATTTCAACCGGTGCTGATTGGGCAGGCGATTTCCTTGGTGCGTCAAGAATCAGGGGCATGGGAATTTCTGGCTAGCCGATCGTTGCAGGAGGGGCTGAATGTTTTAATTAGTTTGTTGTTGCTGTGTATCGGGACGCGGTTGGTACTGGATGGCTGGCAAAGCTTTTTAGTGCAAAAGGTGGGGCAGGATATTACCCGTAATATCCGTAATGATATGTTTCACCATGTTTTGTCCCTGTCGATGCGATTTTTTGATCGTACCCCTGTGGGGCGGTTAATTACTCGTTTAACCAGCGATGTGAACGCGTTAGGAGATGTTTTCTCCACCGGGGCAATCGGTATTTTTAGCGATATGTTCTCCATCGTAGTGTCGGTGGTGATCATGCTGCTGATCGATTGGCGCTTGGGTTTTATGTTGATGCTGTTACTGGTACCGGTGACGGCGATCATTATTTACTTTCAGCAACAGTATCGTAAAGCAAACTATCAGGCCCGTGAGGAGCTGTCAGCCCTTAACTCCAACCTGCAGGAGAATATTTCAGGGATTGAGGTAGTGCAGCTCTTTCGGCGAGAAAAGTTCAACGCCAATTTGTTTCGTGTTACAAATACGCGGTATGTGACCGCTGTTGATCGCACTATCTTTTATGATTCAGCAGTGTCCGCCACGTTGGAGTGGATTGCGCTGGTTGCGATCGCAAGCGTGCTCGGCTTTGGCGGTTGGTTAGTACTGGGCCAAAACATGGAGATCGGCACCCTCACCACTTTTATTTTATTTGCCCAACGCTTATTTGAACCCCTACGACAGTTTGCCGATAAATTTACCGCCATCCAAGCCGGATTTACCGCAGTAGAGCGATTAAACGATCTGTTGGACGAACCCATCGATATTGCAGACATTGACGATCCAGCGGTGCTGCCTGAACCCACCGATAAACGCGGCAATATTCTGCCCGGTGAGATTCGCTTTAACCATGTCTCCTTTGGGTATAAGCCCGACGAATATGTATTGCGCGATCTGGACTTTACCATTCGTCCTGGGGAGAAAGTGGCATTGGTGGGACCGACCGGAGCGGGTAAAAGCTCAATCATTCGGTTGCTCTGCCGTCTATACGAAGTGAAGGAAGGTCAAATCTTGTTAGATGGCGTAGATATTCGTGACCTAGCTCAGGACGATCTGCGAAAACGGATGGCCATCATTTTGCAAGATGGGTTTCTCTTTTCTGGCGATGTCAGCAGCAACATTACCCTGGGAGAAGAGTACACCCCAGCCCAGATTCGTCATGCGGCTGAGTCCACCAATGTGGCTGATTTTATTGAGCAGCTACCCCAGGGGTATGACACCATGTTGCGGGAGAGGGGAACTAATCTCTCCGGTGGTGAGAAACAGCTATTGGCCTTTGCCCGCGCTGCGATTCGCAATCCTGGCATTTTGGTACTGGATGAGGCAACGGCTAATTTGGATGTGGGGACAGAGGCACGGATTCAGGCAGCATTGAATACATTGCTTGAAAATCGGACAGCGATTATTATTGCCCACCGGCTATCGACCATTCGCAATGTGGATCGAATCCTGGTGTTGAAGCAGGGACATATTGTGGAGCAAGGTAGTCATGATGAGCTATTGACTGCAAATGGTCTTTATGCAAGCTTGTATAAGCTGCAGATGTTGGGACAGTAGGCGTTCGACTTCGCTCAGCTTAGGAGGCCTGGGGTATCGACTGCGCTCAGCCGATGTCGATGCACTGCATTGAGATTCATTGCTGAATGCATTTCTGTCCTCAATCATCAGTTAGCGTAATATTATTCGCCTACTATAAATTGTCCGTTGGCTTCGATTTTGCTCAGCCAGCATTGCTTTGTGTGGTAAACGGGGACTGCGTTCAGCCGACGGTATATGTGAGACAGTTACGTATTGATTCACTAATTTTTGGTTATGAAAACTCTATACAGATTGTCTGCGATCGCTTTTGGCGCGATTACTACTGGTGCGATGACCATCGCACCAGTAACAGCAGTTACTTTTATTTCTGATCGAGCTGCTTTGCAGGGTACAGATAGCCTTGATTGGTCCAGTTTGGGGAGAGTATTTACTGGCGCACCGGATCCATCTGTATTTCTGGAAGATTCATTTACAGCAACAACAGAGTCAGGTTTAGGATTAACGGTCGATATTCCGCCAACAACAAATCCAGCGATTCTGCCACCTTTTGTATTTCAGACAGTATCCGGCGGTATTGAAACCAACTTTGCAGACGGTGACTTTATTCTTTTTACAGGGCTCCTGCCTACAGCACCTCCGGCACCTGGTAATCCAGGTCCCCTGACCTTGACCTTTGATCAGCCTGTTGCTGCTGTGGGTAGCCAACTTGC
>JBCCJR010000363.1:0-5579 GCA_039045805.1 Cyanobacteria bacterium P01_C01_bin.118 | reverse complement strand
TGGTGTCCTATGCCACCTTAAATGCGCCGCCATTTTCATACAGCAGTGCGCGCTTAGGTCCATGAATGGGATCTTCAACAATGATTGTCTGGTCACGGCTAGCCCCTAAGGAAACAATCGCGATAGGAACTTCCATCAGTCTGGCCAAAAACTCCAGATAGTCTAGAGCTTGCTTGGGTAAATCTTCCAGGCGACGACAGTTGGCTGTAGATTGCTTCCAGCCAGGCATTACCTCATACACTGGCTTACAGCGAGCAAACTGACCGGCGCTGCCCGGCAGATCTTTACACCGTTCACCGTCCAGTTCGTAGGCCACACATACCTTAATCTCGTCCAGCTCGTCCAGGACGTCCAACTTGGTGATCGCCAGACAATCTAAACCATTGATGCGAACGGCATAACGCCCGATGACAGCATCAAACCAACCGCAGCGCCGTTGACGACCGGTGGTTGTGCCAAACTCAGCCCCGCGCATACACAGTGCATTGCCCATTTCATCAAATAGTTCGGTGGGAAAAGGTCCTTCACCCACACGGGTGGTGTACGCTTTGGCCACACCAATAACCCGGTCAATTGCTGTGGGGCCAATCCCAGAACCAATGCAGGCTCCCCCAGCCACGGGGTTTGAAGAGGTCACATAAGGATATGTACCATGATCAAGGTCTAACAGAGTGCCCTGAGCCCCTTCAAACAAAACATTTTTACGCTTTTGAAGGGCGTTGTAGATATGCAAAGAACTATCGACAACGTGGGAACGAAGACGCTCAGCATAGGCCTCGTACTCCTGGTAAACGTCTTCTGGATCCAGGGGTGGAAGGTTATACAGTTTTTCTAAAACAATGTTTTTATAACTGATCGTCCACTCTAACTGGTCACGAAATGCGGGTAAATCCATCAAGTCACAGATCCGAATACCCGTTCGCTCTGACTTATCAGCATAGGTGGGACCGATACCCCGCTTAGTGGTGCCAATTTTCTTATTTCCCCGACGCTCCTCAGCAGCCTGATCGATCAGGCGATGATAAGGCATGGTCACATGAGCCGTTTCGGAAATAAACAGATTCTTACTAGAAACCCCCAGGCCGTCGAGCTTATCTAGCTCAGCAATCAGTTCCTTTGGATCAATCACCGTACCGCTACCAATCAAACATTCGGTCTCGCGATACAAAATACCCGATGGGATTAGATGCAGCTTAAAGGTTTGGTCCTTAACTACTACGGTGTGACCTGCGTTGACACCACCCTGATATCGAACAACTACATCTGCTGATTTACTCAACAAATCAGTGATTTTTCCTTTACCTTCATCGCCCCACTGGGCCCCAATTACAATAACGTTTGCCAAGGGTCTTTTGGCGCTTTTTGGGCGCGTTAGAGTTCAAACAAATCACAATTATGATTAGCCAAGGTGGCTAGTGTCAACAAATGCAACGTAAACGTTGGCGAAAGAAAAAAGTATTTCTGGAAACTTTGCGCCACCGTACAATTCTTCAAAGGTTAACTAAGGTTTAAGTCCCCTAAGGGATTTGGTCATCTTGGTAGGCAAAAAAATCATCCTGAGGTAAAACTTAATCTAATAGGCATTTCACACTTTCTTAATTTTTGTTTCAGCGCTTTAGTCGTTATCATCCAGCGAACTCGACAATGTTCGAACTTGAGCAGGCTGGATATATTGATGGCAGCCTTGGGCATTAATTAATCAACCCAATTAAATACGTTTTACCCATCCACCTACACCTAGAGGCATCATGAGTCTTTATGCAGAACTCCACCGCCACCTGGGAGGCTCTGTCGTACCCAGAATCCTATGGCGCTACTTCCAAAGAAATCGTCCTGACCTGGCTGAACGGTTTCAAGACTACCCGGAATTTGAGCGTTTCTACACTCAGCCTAAGGATTCTTTGGAGGAGTACTTAGAGCTACATACCTTAGTTGAGAGTGTACAGACGCGGGAGGCGTTGCCTTACTTTATCTATCGTCTTATTCGCGGGGCTTATATTTTTGAGAATTTAGCCTATCTTGAACTACGCTACACGCCGTTTTATCGCACACCCCACAGTCTGAGTGAGCGAGAACGCGCAGACATGATGGCGGAAATTGTCGAGATCGTGGGTCGCGCCAGTGAGCAAACTGAGTATCCAGTGGTGACTCGGCAGATTTTGTGTATGCACTCTCGGCTGCCCTATGAAATCAATCGCACTACGGTTGAGCTGGCAGCTCAGTATCCAAACTATGTGTGTGCCATCGATATCGCGGGTGGGGATGCCGCCTATCGCGAAAAGCTGGATGAAATTGTGCAGCTATATCGCTATGCCCAGTCCCTGGGGATCAAGACTACCGGGCATCTGTATGAGACTGCCAACGGCTGCTATCCAGAGCTGCTGCCCTACTTGATGCGGATTGGCCATGGTATCCAGATCCCATTGCACTATCCAGAGCTTTTAAAGGAGGTGGCTGCACGGGGGCAGTGTTTGGAAGTTTGTCCAACCACATATTTGCAAACGGGCACGTTGGATGAAATTAGTCAGCTTAAGGAAGTATTTAGCCGTTGCTTTGATGCCGGTGTAGATATTGCCATTTGTACTGACAACGCAGGGCTGCACAATGTGCGTTTGCCCTTTGAATACGAGAATCTACTAACCCAGGATGTGATTGGCTTTGATGGTTTACGCGCCTGTCAAGAAGCGGCGTTTCGGCATGCTTTTGCCTGGCCCCACAAAAAGCAGCCAGCATCGATGCTGTCTGACATGCTGCAGGGCCAACCGCTGGTTCGCTAGTGGTTGAGGATTAGAGGGATTGTTAGGGATTCTAAGTTTAAGTTTTGTAGGGCTTTGCTTTGATCGCAGAGCATTTTGAATGGATTGCGCAAGTCTTGCTAGAAGGATCTAGATAGACCAAAGTTGAAATTCAAAATTCAAAACTACCTAACAATCCTAGATAATAGGTAGGCTTTGTTGAAACTTGAGAACATCACACTCTTCCTATGCGCACCCTATATTGCGGCCAGCTGCGGGCCGAGCATATTGACAAAACCGTTACCCTGTATGGCTGGGTGGACCGCCGTCGTGATCATGGGGGTGTGATTTTTTTGGATTTGCGAGATCGCGACGGCGTCGTTCAAATTGTCAGCGATCCTGAACGAACCCCAGCGTCCTACCCGGTGGCGGATCAGGTACGCAATGAGTACGTGGTCAAGATTGAGGGCCGGGTGAGTAAGCGCCCTCCCGAGTCTTTAAACCCGAATCTGCCCACGGGTGAGGTCGAAATTTATGCCGACAGTATCGAGCTACTGAGCGCTGTCCGTTCGCAACTGCCGTTCCAGATTTCGACAGCGGAAGAGGAGAATGTGCGTGAAGAGTTGCGGTTAAAGTATCGATATCTAGACCTGCGACGGGAGCGGATGAGCCGCAATATTCGCCTGCGTCACGATGTGATGAAGGCGATTCGTCGGTTTCTTGAAGACCATGAGGGCTTTATCGAGGTAGAAACTCCTGTCTTGACGCGTTCCACTCCAGAAGGCGCTCGGGATTATGTGCTGCCTTCTCGTGTGAATCCCGGTGAGTGGTATGCCCTGCCGCAGTCACCGCAGCTATTTAAACAATTGCTGATGGTGGCTGGCATGGACCGCTACTATCAAATCGCCCGCTGTTTCCGGGATGAGGATTTGCGGGCCGACCGCCAGCCAGAATTTACCCAGCTGGATATGGAAATGAGCTTTATGGATCAAGAAGAGATCCTGGCGCTCAATGAAAGTCTGGTGGCCCATATCTTTAAAACAGTCAAAGGTATTGATCTGCCCTGTTCCTTTCCTCGCATGACCTATGCCGAGGCCATGGCTCGCTATGGCAGCGACAAGCCTGACACTCGCTACGGTCTGGAACTGGTGGATGTGTCTGACATTGTTAAAGATTCTGGCTTCAAGGTGTTTTCGGGGGCGGTTAAGTCCGGAGGCCAGGTAAAGGTGCTGCCCATCCCTGGCGGCAATGATGCTGTGTCTAATGTGCGGATTAAGCCCGGTGGCGATGTGTTTAAGGTGGCAACCGATGCGGGGGCTAAGGGACTGGCCTACATCCGCGTACGGGAGAACGGCGAAATTGATACCATCGGCGCGATTAAGGACAATCTGACTGACGAGCAAAAGCAAACGCTACTAGAGCGCACCGATGCGGTCGCCGGTCACCTGCTGCTGTTTGGTGCGGGTCCCACGGCTACTGTCAATGCGGCTCTGGACAAAGTGCGTCAGGCGCTTGCAGCTGAGCTGGACCTGATTGATAGCGACAAACTCAATTTCGTGTGGGTCACCGACTTTCCCATGTTTGAGTGGAATGCAGATGAAGACCGCTATGAAGCGCTGCATCACCCGTTTACGGCTCCAAATCCTGAGGATATTGACGATCTCACCACTGCCCGAGCTGTGGCCTATGACCTGGTGCTCAACGGCTATGAAATTGGCGGCGGCAGTTTGCGGATCTATCAGCCGGATGTCCAGGCTAAGGTATTTCAAACCATTGGTCTCACCGATGAAGAAGCTCGCGATAAGTTTGGGTTCTTTGTCGATGCCTTTGACTATGGTGCACCGCCCCACGGTGGTATTGCCTACGGTCTTGACCGGCTGGTGATGCTGATGGCGGAGGAAAGCTCGATTCGGGATGCGATCGCATTTCCTAAAACCCAGCAGGCCCGCTGTCTACTTACCCAGGCTCCCTCCAGCGTCAGCAGTTATCAGCTTAAAGAGTTACAGGTTAAGTCCACCTATAAGCCCAAGGAAAAAAGCGAAGAGTAGCCGGTGGGGTGAGTGCACTGCTCACCCACCACCAAACTCACCTTCTTCCACAAATCTACATCTGCCACTCCAAAAACCTACGCTAGGATCAGAGCGGCAACCCTAAACAATTGCTGTATATGGTCATAGTGGCGTTTTTGCTTCTGGTGGGTCTACTGCCACCGGCCCTGTCATTGTGGGCAAGCTTTCGTGCCGAGCGACGGATTGTTGAGCGGTTTGATTTGGCTATGGAGTCTGGGCATTATCCCGCCGTGAATCCATGGCGGCAGCGTGATCCAGATGAACATTATATTGATGGCATTGGGTTAGTAATCGGTGACATTACCTGTCAGCTGAATGCCCGCTCTCCCCACATCCGCTGTGCCGTTAACCCCACGGGACCTTGTGACGGATGCCGTGCCTACGAAGGACGCACCTACGATCATCTTTAAAGGTGGTGGTGGTCCCAACGGGGTATCGCCTTGGGACCATCATTTAAGCCACAGGGTCTGCCACTGATTCCGGGATCGGTTTTGGATCCGATAGTGTTGTTGGAGAGAGCAGCTTGTCTGTTTCGGAAACGCTATGCCCAGCTAGTTTTGATGCGGCTTGAATCATGCCTAAAAACAGTGGGTGGGGTTTGTTGGGTCGGGATTGAAACTCTGGGTGAAACTGACTGGCGATAAAGAATGGATGATCCGGCATTTCAACAATCTCTACTAGCCGCCCATCGGGGGATGTGCCACTGACTACATAGCCGGTCTCTAGCAGGAGATTTCGGTAAGCGTTGTTAAACTCGTAGCGATGGCGGTGGCGT
>JBCCJR010000362.1:0-5586 GCA_039045805.1 Cyanobacteria bacterium P01_C01_bin.118 | reverse complement strand
TAAGCTAATCGCTAACTCAATCCAGCCCTTTGGCCACATCCCCTAAATACTTCTGAGACCTGACATCGCCGCTTAAGACCCCATAATTTGCTCAGTATTCACGCACTACTCCAGCCCTGAGCATTCCCATGAAGCTTGATCCTGCTGACGTAAAACTATTTTTCGAATTAATGCTGCCCCTGCAATGGTACGTTAGCCAGCAGGCAAAACTATTACCCGATATCAAGGCCTTTAAAGCCTACAAAGACAGCTCAATGGATGACAAAATCATCGTCAGAGATCACCTCTTTGGCCATCCTGAGCTAATCGATCAATTCATCCAAAACAATCTAGAAAATCTAGAGGCCGAAAAACTCAGCATCATCGCCCTATGGAAAAACTTTATTCATGGTGTTTTTTATTGAGCGGCTTCTCAAAAAATACAGCATTTTTATAGACGACAAAGAGAACGTCTACGCCTGCTAGGTCTTATGGAAGGTTTGGATGCCTTGATGGACAAGCGAGATTTACCGTTACGAGTAAAAACGATTCTGTTGCCTTTAAAGGAAAGATCGTCTATGACGGCTTCTTTCGCTGGTACAACATCTTTTTTGGCGGCGGCATCAAATCATCCCTCAAACAAAGCTATCTGATTGCCAAAGACAACAACGCCATTATCGACACCCTCGCACCAGATGCATTCCCCGCCAAGACTAAGGGCAAAAAAGTCAGCAAACAATCTGCTGCTCAAGATTGGGGACCGCTTCTGGATGAACTCGCCGAAAAGTCCAAAAAACTGCGAGGTGGTGCGGACAGCCCGCTACCTATAGCCCTATTTTTACCTGGTGCGTACCAGCATTGAACTAGCTCAACTAGCCACCGCTGACTCCCCCAATATCGACAAACTATTCAAAAAAGGTGCCCGACTCGATACGCTGCTACAGCAAGTAGAGAAGGCCTTGATAAGAATGTATGATTAGCTTTGTGCTGGTGACAGCGTTGACGCTACAGATAGATGAAACTGATCTCCACCGTCTTCTAATTGAAAATCAAGGATATAACGTCGATTGTCTGGAAATAACTCAAATTTTCGGGCTACCATCTCATCGATCAAGTTATTCAGGTCTCGTTTAACGATGGCGTTCTTACTCTTTGTAAGCTTATCAAACAACTTTTCTAAGGCTGACTGACGCTTACTTTCGGGTAAAATAGCTAAATTCCAGGCAATTACACCCATCTCAAACACCATTCCCTGCTGTTCTAGATTATCTGTCTCTGGTAGATAAGGTTCAACAAATTCTTCTAAAACATCAGACATTTTGACTTCACCCTTAGGATTTTTCACAATGTCTGTAAAATTCTTGGCGATTTCCTTTTGCTGAAACGTTTGCTCAAAGTTATTTAACGATTTTTCTCGACGGTTGATCGCTTTCTGCTGCTTAAGAAGTGAGCGAAATCCTTTCGACTTTTTAGCCATGGTGAGGGATGTTTAAGAGAAACCACAGTTTTCGTCAGAACCATTTGGTTCATTATGGCAAAGCATTAGAATTGAAAGAGTCTTGACATATTAATCTTAATTTTTGAGTGCACCTATCGCTGGCTTCGGCTTCGCTCAGCCAGCTAATTTGGAGGCCAAAAAAGCAATTTTTATTGAAGACCTGCTTCGCAAATCACGAACGACTTTCCTGACTCAGCCAAGTCCGCAACCGAGGGCTGAGCGAAGCCGTTCGCGAAGCGTCTCCTGTGGAGAAAGCCCGCCCCCCAAACTACACCGACATCCCAGGTGTCAAAAACTGCACCAAATACTGAATCGCATAGTCAATATCTTCTGGCTGACTACTCTTCAATAGCGAATCCGGTTTACCGGCCTCATTTTGCACTCGAATTAATGTGGCAATAACAAGATCTAATTTCCAGTTCAGTTCTCGTCGTGAGCAGTCGGGAATGATCTGCTGCAAAATATTGAGAAACGCCAGACGACTCTCCATAAACTCACCGCTAGCAATACTCTGCAGCGGCTCTGGCTCGCTCCAGCAGCGGCCCATAAACTGAGCCCGCACTGTGCGAAATGACTCGTCTTGAACAATCTTTTGAAAACAGGGCTTGAGAAAGGCCGTCAGAATCTCTTCAACTGAGGGAAGAGAGTCTTGCTTTTGTAAGTCATCTAAAATCGCTAGTTGCTGTGCAACAATCGGTTTTGCAATGCGAGAAAAAATCGCCTTAAATAAGTCTTCTTTAGAACCAAAGTGGTAGTTAACAGCGGCCAGGTTTGCATTGGCTTGGGTTGCGATCGCACGTACAGTCGTCCCAGCATAGCCCCGCTCAGCAATCAGCTGCTCAGCCACATTTAGAAGTTGCTCTTTGGTATCAGCGGACGCTGCACTTGCCATTAAGGTGATCTACGCTCCAAAAATAGATTATTAAATCGAGGGTATATCCATCCAGCCATCATAAGCGACAGCCAGAGCATAGTAATTACAATCGCTGCCACGGGGATATACCAGGAAAAATTAAATTTTTATTTGCCATTTATTCAAACGTGCGTTTTAATTACATCAAACATACGTTTGAATAATTTTTACAGCCAGATCGCATTTTAGCGACTGGTTTTGCATCCCAAATTCAGGGCTGCTCAAATTCCATCAGGGCTAAGCATATTAAGGCTGACGGTCAGGTTTTCCTGTACTCAGACAAGCTGCTAGCGGTGGATATTACTCAATAGCTGCCAATCATCTCCAGTCATTTTTCAAACATACGTTTGCTTCTATAGACTGCTAACGCCATGACATCAAAATCACCCGCATTCAATTCGGCCTTATCAACAGTCTTTGGTACATCTCGCCAGCGATTAGCTCTAATTTGTCTGGGGGCCATGGGATTGCTCGTCATCGGGGCACCCAAACTCCAGGAGCGTGTTGCCAGTTCGGCAGAAAGTCCAGTGGCAGAGAGAGTCCTGCCGGTAGAAACTCTGACAGTAACCCCCGTTGACAATTACTCTGTATCTCGCACCTACACAGGGGAAATCGCATCTTTGCGGGCCAGTGAACTGGGTTTTGAGCGCAGCGGTCAGCTGGTGGAAGTACTGGTCTCGGAAGGAGACTTAGTGGAAGCAGGCATGCCTTTAGCAAGGTTAGATATTCGTAATCTGCAAACGCAGCGTCAGCAGCTGTTAGCTGAGAGAGCACGAGCTAATGCTCAGCTAATGGAGCTTGAAGCCGGAGCTCGATCTGAGGATATTGCCGCTGCCGCCGCTGCTGTCAGGGACTTGGAAGAACAGCTACGACTACAGGAGGTACAGCGCATCCGGCGTGAATCGCTTTACACTCAGGGCGCGATCTCCCGTGAAGAGCTGGATGAGTTTTCGTTTGGGGAGGGATCCATCCAGGCCAGGCTTGATCAGTCACGCAGTCAGCTAGAAGAGTTGCAAAACGGAACCCGACCTGAACAAATCATGGCGCAGCAGGCGTTAGTCCGACAGCTGGATGCGGGCATTGCTGATGTGGATGTGACTATCGCCAAAAGCACCATGCAGGCTCCGTTTGCAGGGGTGATTGCCACCAAACAGGTGGATGAAGGCACCGTGGTGGGGTCAGGCCAGTCGGTCATACGTCTTTTGGAAAGTGCCACACCTGAAGCCAGGGTAGGCATGCCTATCGATGCTATTGAACAGTTGAGTATTGGTGATGAGAAAACAGTATTTTTGGGCGAGCGCCCCTACGCCGCAACAGTGTCGTCAATTTTGCCTGAGGTTGACGCTCAAACACGCACGCAAACAGCTGTGCTGGCATTGGAATCTGCAGCTGCTAGCCAAGCAAATTCTGGACAAACCGTGCGGGTGAGTTTAGACGAAACTATTCCCACAGAAGGGATATGGCTACCCACTGAAGCATTAACTCAAGGCATTCGAGGACTGTGGACCTGCTATGTGCTGGTACCAGATGAGAATTCAGAAGCCGAGCAGTACACGGTACAACCTCAGTCAGTAGAGATTTTGTATCAAGATAGCGATCGCGTCCTGGTGCGCGGCACTCTCCAGCCCGATGACATGGTCGTCGCCAGTGGTCCCCATCGTCTGGTGCCAGGCCAATTAGTTACTCCCGTCCAACCATAACCATTCATTATCACCGCGAGAATTCCACCATGGTTAGACCGTTTTATCGCAACATTCGGCTGCTCGTACTCACCATCGTCATGATCATGGTGTGGGGCTTTGTGTCCTTCCAATCTCTCCCTCGGCAAGAGGATCCCGAACTGGTATCTCGCGTTGCCGTCGTGCAAACCGCGTTTCCAGGGGCCAATGCTGAACGGGTAGAAGCTCTGGTTACCGAAGTGATTGAGGCGGAATTGTCAGAGCTTGAGGAAATCGATGTTCTCTCCTCTGATTCACGGGTGGGGTTTTCCACAATTACCGTCGAGCTGAGTGAATCCATTGTGGATGCTCAGCCCGTATGGTCTAAGGTACGAGATGAGCTAGACGATGCAGCAGCCAGATTACCCAATGGTGCCAGTGAACCGGACCTGGATGAAGCATTTGTCAAAGCCTACACCATGATTGCGTCCCTTACCTGGCAGCTGCCCACAGAACCAAACTACGGGATTTTGCGTCGCTATGGTGAAGAGCTGGCCCTGCGTCTGCGGGGAACAACTGGCACAGAAGAGGTAGAACTCTTTGGTGACCCAGCAGAAGAGATTGTAGTTGAAGTGGATGCGCCCAGTCTGACGGCAGTGGGTCTGTCTCCTCAAGCGTTAGCCAGCCGTATTCAAACTAGCGATGCCAAGGTGACCGCCGGGCAGTTGCGGAGTGCTGAACAGAATCTTGCAATTGAGGTGGAAGGAGAGTTAGAGACCCTCGACCAAATTCGTCAAATTGCCATCCAAAGTGGGGATGGACAGTTTACGCGGCTGAGTGACATTGCCCAGGTATATCGGGATGTTCAGCAACCGCTAACCGATTTATCCCTCGTCAGCGGTAAGCCTGCCATTGTGGCGGGGGTGATGATGGAGTCGGGTATGCGCATCGACTTCTGGGCTAAGGAGGTACGTGCAGTTTTAGCAGACTTTGAAGCACAGCTGCCCCAGGGGATGAGTTTAGATGTTGTATTTGACCAGAGTAACTATGTAGAAGCCAGAATTAGTAAGCTGCTGGGGAATTTAGTGTTGGGGGCACTGCTGGTGGTAGGGGTCACCTTATTCACCATGGGCTGGCGTGCAGCATTAGTGGTTGGTACAGCGCTACCGATTACGTCTCTCGCCGTATTTGGGTGGATGACTGTGTTTGGAGTGCCGATTCATCAAATGTCAGTAACGGGACTCATTATTGCCCTGGGGTTACTGATTGATAACGCCATTATTGCGGTGGATGAAATCCAGGTAGAACTGCAGCAGGGGCATCGCCCCATTGATGCAGTGGCAAAAACAGTTGACTATTTGAAGGTACCGCTGTTTGCCTCTACGGTAACCACGGTGATGACATTTTTGCCGATTTATCTCCTGCCAGGGGCGGCGGGAGAGTTTGTCGGCACCATTGCCCTGGGTGTGATTGTGGCGTTAATCTCATCTTTGGCGCTATCGCTGACAGTGATCTCTGCCCTGGCTGGACGGATGTTG
>JBCCJR010000361.1:0-5622 GCA_039045805.1 Cyanobacteria bacterium P01_C01_bin.118 | reverse complement strand
TAAGGTTAATAACCATTTTTGATGGCCCATCTTAATAGAGACTACTGCTATACTATCTTCTCGAATATGCCAACGTGGCTCAGTGGTAGAGCACTCGATTCGTAATCGAGCGGTCACGAGTTCAAATCTCGTCGTTGGCTTTAAGCTCAAAAGCATTAAAAATCTATGACTTAAGCGGTTTAAGCAAGAGTAAAATCCGTCTAAACGGACGTCATTTGGGTGTAAAAATTCCCTGATGTTGGACATTTTTAGACTAGTTTGGGTGTAAATTGGGTGTAAATTTTAGTCAGAACTAATGTATTGCTATGCCCCCACCAAAAGCACCGAAAACGCCGTCAGGCAAGGCACCTAAGGGGACCGTTCAGGTAGGTGCATCCCATGGTCGTCTGTAGCTTCGATTTCGTTGTCAGGGCAAACGTCGATATCTCTCCATTGGTCTTCCCGACTCTCCTACGAATCGCATTGTGGCTCAACAAACTGCCGGTCAGATTCAACTCGATATTATCTCTGGGAACTTTGATGACACGCTAGCAAAATACAAGCCTGTATCCAGCCAACCTCAAGAAGTTCCAGTAAGAATTCCCTCAGTACCTGAGCTATGGAACAGTTTCTATGAAATTAAACGACAAACTGTTGCACCGGGTACGTGGCGTAATGGATATTGTGTGAACACTCGCCATCTAACCCGGTGTCCCTACAATAAATTGGAGGACGCACAAAAAATCTATGACTGGGCAGTTACAAGCTTAAACCCAGATCTAGCCAGACGGCTTATTCAGGTTTTATCTTCCTGTTGTAAATGGGCAAAGCGGGCCAATTTGATTGAGACTAATCCCTTTGAGGGGTTATCTGCAGAAATCAAAATCCCCAAAAAGTCTGCTGAAAACAACGATATTGATCCCTTCACACAAGCAGAACGGCAAGTAATTATTGAGGCGTTTACCCAAAGTAAATATTATGCCCACTATGCACCACTGGTAAAATTTCTGTTCTGCACTGGCTGTCGTCCATCCGAAGCGGCTGGCCTTCAGTGGAAGCATATTTCGCCAGAGGAAATTGTTTTTGACCAGGCAGTGATCGATTCTGTCTATGGGAGAGTCTTGAAAGAGGGCTTGAAAACCCAGTCAAAACGAAAGTTTCCAATTAATCGACAACTTCAGAAATTGTTATCGGAACTCCGGACCCCAAAGGTCAAGGCAGACGATTTTGTTTTTCCCAGTCCAAATGGAAACTATCTGAACTGTCAGAATTTTCGCAGTCGGGGATGGACAGCCATTTTGGAACAATTAGGGATCCGATATCGAAAGCCTTATCAGGCCCGGCATACTTTTATTACCCATTGTTTGAAAGAAGGCATTAGCGTACAACAGGTGGCTAAATGGGTAGGCAACTCACCTGAGATAATCATGAAGCACTACGCTGGTATCCTGGAGCAGCTCCAAGTGCCTGAAATTTAGTCCCAGCCCCGGCAGGTGCACTACCTATTTACGAATCGAGTGCTCACAAAATTTTAGACCTTATTATGAAAGGGTTTCGGGCGCTAAAAATTTTCATCTCAGTTTTTTATCTCAATGATCGCCCTTTAGCTTAGCTGGTTGGGTGTTTTTGGACTTTTTTAGACATGTTTAGATAAGGCAATAGCAACTGAACTAAACACCTATTTGAAAGAAGCTTCTGCTGAGACGATAACTCCTTTGCTGTATCAGAGGATAGTGGTAAGCAATGAAATTCAGGTTTGACCTCGAGCGATTGGGGTAACCTAATAGCTGCCCAACGATGATGCCGCTGGGCAGTTAGATACAGAAAGATGCTCAGGCTTTAGGTAAGTTATCTGGATCGACGCCGAGCGATCGCAAATATTCGGCTAACTGATCAGCTCGTTGTTTCTCTGCCTGAGCTTTTTGACGTTCTGCAATGAGCTCGGACTCTGTAGACTCAATAATTTCATCTGATGTTGGATAGGCGTTACCATCAGCGTCGAACCATAGCAGCACTTCCTGCTCAATCCCACCTAAGACGCGACGATTACGACCAATGCCAATGCCTACTTCAGGCATCCAAAAGGGTTCGCCAATTTGCAGTTGATAAGTTTGCCCGTTGAGTTTGTAGACCTCAAAGGGCTGATGCCGGTCCCGTTGCCAATACTCTGGGTTGTAAACCACATAGTAAAGGACATCCAACTTGGCATAGAGATCACGCTTGGCATCATATTCATCATTGGGCTGATGGGATACCATCTCCAAAGCCAAGATCGGCACTATGTCATTTTCTTCCCAGGTAGCATAGCTTCTACGGGATTTACCCCCCTTTTTACGTTCCACCCCTAAACTTAGAAATGCATCGGGCACAACAGGGACTTTCGGACTTATACCCGTTGTGTGATAAACCGCCATATCTACACCGAAGAACCAATCCATGCGCTCTGACCAAATACGAGTCAGTAAAAATAGCAATAGATTGGGCAGCAGATTCTGATCTTCATTATCCACAGGGATATCGTCAGAGCAGGGCAGCTCTTTTGTACTGGGCAGAATGGTTTTGAGCGGTTGTGAAACCATGTTGGTGTGGTCGCATCGCTATCTTCCTATTGTAGATGATCACTTTAGGGACTATGTAGCGCTGATGCTAGGACGTTTACCTGGTCTGAAAATTAATTAGGTGTGTAAGTTCCTGACTAAAAATGATCAGCACTATATCCGCTATCAATCAAATTAAGCCTTTGAAGTATTAACTTATTTGGCAAGATATCAGCATTTATAAGTACAAAAGCTAGGCTATGGACAAATTCTGTATGTTCCATGATGCCTCGAAAGCCCAGAAATGATGATCCTGATAGGTCCACTAAGTCACGGGTGCGCTTTATTTTTGAGCCGGATCGTAGCTCTCCCAATGGTGTCACTTACAGCTGGCTGATTCATCGTACCTACAAAGGTAAAGAGAAAGCGGCTACTGCGGCTCGCGCCTTCTGGCTTCCCTTTCCTTATAAGGATGCTGGCAACCATTCTGAGGCAGAGCTAAAAGAACTAGCCCGACAGTTCATTATTTGGATGGAATAGCAAATTCAGCATTTGCGGGAAACGTTTGGGATTGAGCCCCCTGCAAGTGAATCTACCCAGCCTGAGTTTCCAGAGATTAACGTGATGGCGGTACCAACAGGAGAGATTTCTCTGTTGGCTCAAGATGATCTACTCAACGACTTTTCAGATGTGTTGTAGGGAGTGATCATGGCAAAGTCTCCTAAAACGGATAAAGGAAACGACTTAAGAAGAGGCTCCATTACTGCCTCGGGAGCCTGATACGGAGAAGGGGAAACAGGCTAGAGAACAGTATTTGGTATTTACAAAGGCTGCTCTAAGAGTAAATTTTGAGGATTATCAAACGTTATTTCAGGCTTACGCGAGTGAGGATCCTGAGGATCAACAAACTGCTCAACCGCTGGACCGCACGGTTGCTCAAGTGGCATTGCAGGCAGGGCATTCTCCCCGGCAGGTGATTCAGTTTGTTGCTCAAGGCCCCTATGTGCAATGTGAGACGAGGGCGCAATCGCCAGATGAGAAAAAAGCGGCTCTTCCCAAGCTACTACACTATGCTAAGACGCAGGTGGACACAGCTCAGAAACAGCGGTATACGGAATATGTGAATGCGGTGACTGGCAAAATTCAAAGCTATGCTGATCTGTATCGGGAGCATGTAAGTAGCGACCTAGCGGCGATTCAGCTAGACCAACAGGTGGTAGCGGCAGCACTACGGGCTGGGGAGTCGGCTGAGGCGGTAACTCATTTGTTGTATCAGGGGCCGTATGCTCAGTTTCAGCAGGGGGTGAAGGGAATGGATGCTGGGTCGTTGGATCAGTATGCCAAGGGCACTGTGGCTCAGGTGCAGTCGATTCAGTCGTTGCAGATATCGGGGGATACTGATGGAAGGCGTAAGCGATCGCTAAACTCAGAGCGTTAAAACTATGTCATAGACAATGAATATTCTGAAACCTATAACCAATTACCCATCATCACAAACGGACTCCAATAATAGGGGGTTCTAAACCGAGAATCCTGCATCAGAGCCAACTGGGCTTGGCGAAACGCTTCAGCCTTCGTGACCTCAGGTTGAGCCAACGCCTCGTAAAAATGCTCCATAAACACAGCCGTGGCCCGGTCGTCTAAGGGCCATAATCCTGCCAGTGCGCTGCGCACCCCTGAGCGAATGGCCATGCCAGCTATGCCTAAAACAGCTCGACTATCCCCCGCTGCCGTTCTGCAGGCACTGAACACCAATAGCTCGATGGGGATATTGCTGCTGCGATCGCGGCTTTGCAGAAGGCTACCGAGGTCCTTGATATTGAGTTTGCCATCCCAGGTGAGAATAAAGGTCTCCTCCGCACTGGTTCCGAACGTGCCATGGGTGGCCAGGTGAACAACGCTGGCTGGGGCAGTGGCTAAGCTCTCGGCAAGATTTGCTTGCGTCAGGTCTTGATTAAACAACACCTGATGTTCGGAAACTTGAGTGGTGATTTGTTGTAGTTCATCGGTAACAAACGGTAATGGCGGAAAGCCTGGACGAGATTCGCTGATGCCCCCAGCTAGCATGCGTAAGTCCTGTCGTTGCAGCGGTTGAGGGTCTAACAGATTGAGGCCGGGAGAGAGCACCACGTTATACTGCTCAACCAAATACTGGTCTCCATCATGCAAGGCCGTAAACGGTAACGTCCGCAAAACACCATCCGCGACAAAGACCAGGGTTTCAATCGATTGTTGCTCTAACGCCGCCTCTACCGGGTCAAGAATCCAGTCGTATACCTGCTGTAGCTGTTGTGTAGTGCTGGCTTGCCCAGAGCCTAACGCGGTGGTGAGCGTTTCCAATAGTTGATATGCCGTTTGCTCCACCTGCTCGGCGGCGATTGGCGTGCTGTGGTGGTGCACGGGCTGGCCCGCTACACTGACAATCACATCCAGACGGTCATCCAACAGAATGGGGTAAATGACGGCAGCCGTCGGATCGACCTCGTCTGCGACGATGGGATTCGCTTGTACACAGGCATCTTGGAAATAATCCTGTAGTTCAGCCAGTTGCAGGTCCTCAATCAGCAGGCGGGCCTGGGTGAGATTGACTGGCTCAACCGGTTGTCCAGCCTCACCTTGCAACAACAACTTCACCAGCTCGCGGTACACGGGTTCAACCGTGTCGCGGAAGGTAAACTGCGCATCCTCACTACTGGCAATTAAATCGCCCCGCAGGGTGCTTAGGGCGTTAACAGCTTTGGTATAAGCAACAATGGCTCCTGAGCGATCTCCCTGGTCTCGACGTAACTGTCCCAGTTGCTCCGCCCATTGGTAAATCATCGCAGGGGCTTCGAGGACCTGTGCCTGGTGCAATGCCCTTTCCGTTAACGCCTGCGCTTTCGCCCCCTGCTGCATCTGGCGGTAGACCTGGGCCTGATAGCCGAGGATGTAGGTTTGGGCAGGGGTATCGTTCAGTTGTTGGGCCTGTTGGTCAGCTGTCAGCAGAAGGTTCATGATTTGATCGGGCGAGGCCAGTGTGGCGTCAGTTTGCAGAAGCGTTGCCGCTAAATGCAGCTGGGCATAAATTCCCTCCCGACTGGTTGGCAAGGGATTGGTCTGTAGGGTG
>JBCCJR010000360.1:0-5649 GCA_039045805.1 Cyanobacteria bacterium P01_C01_bin.118 | reverse complement strand
GGAAGTCGGTACTGGAGCGCTCCCTACCTCTGGTCAGGCAGTCACTGTGCATTACACAGGCACCCTGGAGAATGGCGATAAATTTGACAGTAGTCGCGATCGCAACCGTCCTTTCTCCTTTACTATCGGCGTTGGCCAGGTCATTAAAGGCTGGGATGAAGGTGTCGCCACTATGCGTGTTGGCGGTCGTCGTAAGCTAGTGATTCCCCCTGAGTTGGGTTACGGCACTCGTGGAGCAGGTGGAGTCATTCCCCCAAATGCTACCCTCATCTTTGATGTAGAGCTATTACGCGTCGGCGGTTAAGCTTCAGTCAGACCATAATGAGCGAATATTATGACGTGAAAGGGTTGCCGGTTTCAGGCAGCCCTTTGATTTTTTATGTCAGCAGATTTCTCAGCAGCTCTGGCATGGTGACAATATTTCAGAGCGAGCAATCAAGTATCGTTAGTATCCATTACTAAGGCCGCGCGATCCTTAAAATTTTTCGATAACAAACAATAGATAGCAACAACTCCATTCACTGTAGTCACCCTTAGTAAGCTTATCTGCAATATAAACGACTATTTAACAACAATTTCAAACCCCTGTTTGTTTAGAGATTTCATCATGCTGTCTGACTGCAGTAGTTGTGTTGACTCATGGTCAATGACTTTCAACAATTCTTGCTTATTATCCGCCATATTCTCACCTTGAATATTGACGCAATAGCGAATGGGCGAAAGAAAGCTTTGGATCCCTAAATCGCGACACTGCATATGCAGTTTGCTCAACGCCACATGAGGATCAAAAGCCATATTCGGATCATTGTCCAGAGTTTTGAGATAGCCCGTAAAGCCTAAAAAGGCAATACGATAAATCATGGCCTGGGTAAATTCTCCCTGAAAATAGCCCCCATGCACATCCAATTTGCCTCGTGCTCCTTCCACGATGAGCCCAAAATAATCCCACCAGCTCAATGCTTTTTTCTCTTTTGCTTGAGTCAATAAGCCCTGAGTCTGCTGGCTAACGCTGCTATCAGCCACTGAAAATCTCACATCTTTATAGTCAGTACAATCAAAATAGGTAAAGAAATCAGCAATAGTGATTGAGGAAGACTGTTCTCCTTGAGCACCATTGACTAACTGACTAGGTTGACGACGCTCTTTCAACAGTTTTGCCAACGTGTTATACCCTTCATCCTTGCCCCAGTTATAGGTAAGAAACAGATGATCCATAACTTTCTCAGGATTACGAGCAATGGCTTCGGATAACGAAGAGCCAGGGAAAAAGTATTCATCTAAGGCAGAGAGATTAACAATGCCGCAAGGTGTAGTATTACTTCTACCGGCTTTCAGGGAAACATTGCCCAATCGATACCCCATATCCTTAGTGCTACTGGGAAAGGTAAAGTAGTTTGCCGTAGCAGAGGCGATCCGTAAAGCCAGATCTCCTTCATTACTAAACAAATATGACTCCGAAAAACGGCGTAGAGAAGATGAGAGAAAATTACCTCGACTCGAAACAATGGTCAAAATGGGAATATCAGGAGACGTTAAGATCAATCGCTCTAGTCGAAAGACAGAGCCAATGTCTGCCGGGGGTTGGTTACTAATGGAACGCGTATCAAACACATCGGATAAAATTCGCACCACATTGGTGACCACAAATCCGCCCATACTATGGCCCAGAAATGAGAGTTTTACCTTTCGGTGAGTTTGTTTCCAAAATTTAGAAGCTTGAGCAAAGGGATTGTCATCGTCGGGGTTCAGGCGTTTAATCTCGGCGGCTTTTAAGTTCACCAGTTCTCGATCAATTTGCCGTAGCAACTCCACTAAATCCAGGACACCAAAATTTTGAGCACGGTAGCGATCTCGAAAATAAACGACCATTCTCAAGATCACCAGGGTGACCACAACAGCAGATAGGCCTAACAACACCGTCAGCAATGGTACTACCAACCAACCAATCCAAGACTTATCCCACTGCAGTATTTCTAAAATAAGCAGAATAAACGCTCCACCAAAACCGGTGAGCATCAAATCGCGCGGCAGTGGGGGCAAAGCTTTAAAAGCTTCTCCTAGCCGTTGCAGTTCAATATTTTCCGATGGCCATCGATAGCCAATAAAAACCTGGTTCCCCTGATGAGGAATCGCTGGATCATATTGGTTAATATATTGAAAAATATTTTTGTACCAGTCCCGTACAGAACTGCGGCCACTGTTGTAGCCGTGGACCGTGATCATCAATTCTGGGTCAGGACCATCACCATTCCGGGTAAACACATCGTAAAGATAGCTGGCGAGTTCCTTAGCTCCCTGAGCCGCCTCCCGTAGCTCAGATTCTTGTGCTTCCCTTGCATTTTCAATATTTGGCGGAGCACTACTCATGACAAAGTAGCCCGGAATTGAGGATTGCTGATGGTCAGGAGCACCAATCCTAAGCAGCCTTACCTTGGCAGCATCTTGCCCACCGTCAATATCTCGATCCAGATAAACATCATGTTCCTGGGAAAGTACATCTTGAAAGACAAACCTCCGGAGTTGCACAGGTAAAGCTTTGGATTCCATGATGTTTTCCCCTGGAATAAGTACCCTATACTACAGTCACATTTGATATTTTCCGTAGTTCCATCACCAGGAAAATGTGCACTATCCAAATTGCCCCAATCATCTCCACTCGTAGGCCAACGCTCCAGTAGCCTGCAAAGTTGAACGGTTGAGGTCCGGAAAATCCCAAATCGGATCAAGCTGATTGCCAACGTTTAATAGGGGCCAAACATAAAGTTAGCGGGGGCAGAGGGTTCATTGATATAAAAAAAATCATGGATCAGAGTGAGTACTTCCTCCTGATTTAGGACTCCATCTTGATTGACATCTAAATTAAGAAATACGGAAGATGCATAGATGGGCTGCACATTGAAACCGGATAGCAGACTCGTCCACTCCTGCTCACTGATCAGCCCATCGCCATCCTCATCAAAGGCATCAAATAGCAGCGTCACCAGGTTAATGACACGGCTAGCATATTGCTTAATGTCATTGAGCACCTGATCGTAATAGTCAAGCCACTCCTCCAGCGTGATGCGGGCATCACAGTTTTGATCGGCGGCGATGCAAAGGCATGACCAGTCCTGCTGTAAATGGGCCAAAATCTGAGCCTGATGGGATGAGCCTGGATGTAGTTCCAGCAGACGGGTGGCCAGGGTAATAAAATCCTGCTGCACCAGCACACCGTCATTATTGGCGTCATACAACCGAAAAAGCTTGGTTAATTTTCGAGTTTGAATATCGGTCAGCATCGCCAAAGAACCATAGAAAAATCATTGGTCAGATGATTCTAGACAGTGAAATCCTATTTGTGGATTTTCCTGGATATCTTAGCGATTGTGTCTGAGCAAGCATCATAAGATTGAGTAACGATATCCACATCTAGGGGGCTTCCCACAAGCAATACCCTACAGGTGTGAATGAAAGTCCCCATGGTTCTAGACACGGTATGACTGCATCTAAGACTGCTGAACGGCAAAACCCTGACGCAAAAGATATTGGTATTCCTGAACGGTTACTAAAGCACACGGTACGGTACACCGACTACGCCGAAGTAGACCGTGATGATTTTACGCCCATGATGCGTCACTATGCCGAGGTCAAGGATGCCTATCCTTATGCCTTGCTGATGTATCGGGTCGGGGACTTTTTTGAAACGTTTTTTCAGGATGCGATCGCAATCGCCCGCGAACTAGAGCTGGTACTTACCAGTAAAGACGCTGGTAAAGCCATCGGCAAAGTACCCTTAGCAGGCATTCCCCACCATGCCCTTGATCGCTACTGTACCCAGCTAGTGGACAAAGGATTTGCGATTGCCATCTGCGACCAGGTCGAAGACCCGGCCCAAGCCCAGGGTCCTCTGGTCAAGCGAGAAGTCACTCGGGTGATTACGCCTGGCACCATTCTCGAAGAGGGCATGCTCACCGCCAAACGCAACAACTTTTTGGCAGCCTTGATCATCGCTGATAAACATTGGGGGTTAGCCCATGCTGACGTGTCCACAGGAGAGTTTTTTACCACCCAAGGCAGCACTGTTGATCAGCTTTCACAAGAACTGATGCGGCTACAGCCCGCTGAAGTACTAGTCCCCACCAATGCACCTGATTTAGGTACACTGTTACGCCCCGGCGAAACCTCAGATAAACTTCCAGCAGGTCTACCCACACAGTTTTGTTACACATTTCGATCCCAAACCGCCTTCACCCATGCCGAAGCAAAACAACGACTGCTTCAAAGCTATCGCGTTAGGTCATTAGAAGGGTTTGGCTGTGACCATCTTCCCCTGGCTATACAGGCTGCTGGGGGTCTGCTCCACTATCTCGAAGACACCCAAAAAGAGAGTCTGGCACCACTACAGCCGCTGTCTACTTACACTACAACAGAATTTCTGGTGCTTGATAACCAGACCCGACGTAACTTGGAAATCACCCAAACCGTGAGAGATGGAGTATTCCATGGGTCCTTGCTGTGGGCGTTAGATAAAACAACCACCGCCATGGGCAGTCGTGCCCTGAGACGTTGGTTACTACAGCCTCTACTCAGCATCGAAAAAATTCAGAAGCGACAGAAGACAATTGGTGAACTGGTGGACAACGGCACCCTGCGTCAGCAGCTGCAGCTCATTCTCAAGCAAATCTACGACCTGGAACGGTTAGCGGGGCGAGCCGGATCTGGCACAGCCAATGGTCGCGATTTAGTCGCCATGGCCGAGTCTTTTGAAAAACTACCGGACCTGGCAGCCCTCATGGCCCATGCCCAATCGTCCTATCTAGTCAAATTACAAACAGTCCCACCCGAGTTAGAACAGATGGGTCGGAAGTTAAGGGCACATCTGGTGGAGAGCCCCCCACTTTATCTAACCGAAGGCGGTCTTATCCGTGAAGGCGTTAACGCCCATCTGGACGGACTACGGGATCAGGTCAGTAGCGACCAGCGATGGATTGCAGGGTTAGAGGTAACAGAGCGAGAACGCACCGGTATTTCCAATCTAAAGGTGGGATTTAATAAAGCATTTGGCTATTACATCAGTATCTCGCGAGCCAAGAGTAACCAAGCCCCGGAAGACTATATCCGTAAACAAACTCTTACCAATGAAGAACGCTACATTACACCAGAACTCAAAGAGAGAGAAGCCCGTATCCTTAATGCCAAAGACGAAATCCATCAAATCGAGTACGAGATTTTTCTAGGCCTGCGAGAAGAGGTAGGGGAACATGCGGAACTGATTCGTAAAGTAGCCGTAAATGTGGCGTCGGCAGACGTTCTCTGTGGTCTTGCGGAAATTGCTATTTATCAGGACTACTGCCGACCCGACATGGTCCAAGGGCGCAGCTTGACCATTGAGGCCGGGCGACATCCAGTGGTGGAACAGTCGCTGCCTGCAGGCTTTTTTGTACCAAATTCAACCGGTTTAGGTTTGGATGAATCATCCGATCAGAAGCAGGTTGGCGGGACCCACCCTACCCAATCACCGGATCTGATTATTTTGACGGGTCCCAACGCCAGCGGCAAAAGCTGCTATCTAAGACAGGTGGGGCTGATCCAGCTAATGGCACAGGTAGGCAGTTTTGTGCCTGCTCAGGAGGCTGTGTTGGGGGTGTGCGATCGCATCTTTACCCGTGT
>JBCCJR010000359.1:0-5658 GCA_039045805.1 Cyanobacteria bacterium P01_C01_bin.118 | reverse complement strand
GGGCGAAGCCAATACCCTCCAAGCCAGTGGCGATGTGTTGCAATTTCTCAAACGTAATGATGAGGCTCTAGAGAACTATAACACGGCGATTGATATCTTTCGTCAGGTTGGTGATCGCTTGGGCGAAGCCAATACCCTCCAAGCCATTGGCAGCTTAGAAGACGATCCAACAGTAGCTTTAGAGGCATACCAAACCGCCCAGGCAGTCTACAGTCAGATTGGCGACCGCTACAGTCAGGGACGAAACCTTTACATGTTTATTGCTGAAGCCTATGTGGCACTCAAGCAACCTGACCAAGCAATTAAGAGCCTACAAGAAGCAGCCAACATTGGTGAAGAAATTAACTTTGAGCTATTGCAAGAGTACGCATTAGACAAAATTCAATCTATCCAAAACCAAAACAAGTCTGATTCAAATAAATAGGATGAACGCTATAGCAAGTCAAAAAGTCTGCCTTGGTGTACCCAGGGACTGAGTATGGCCGGAGTCAGTGCTCACCTCAAAGAGCATAGTGAAAACTCAATCGTTAATCGTTAGAAAAGTAGGTTCTTTACTAACAAATTTAGCATTTGCTTCAATAGCAGATTTAGATCTGGTATTTTTTGACAAGCCTCCAACGTCATCATCTGCCCATGCCCAAAGTTGTTTCGGTACATTCCTATCGAGGCGGTACAGGTAAATCAAACTTTACCGCTAACCTAGCCACCACCATTGCCCTGCAAGGACATCGCGTCGGCGTTGTAGACACAGATGTACCGTCCCCCGGTATTCACAACCTGTTTTGTTTAGAACCTGAGCAAACCAACAAAACCCTAAATGATTATCTATGGGGCGACGCCTCCATCGAGGAGATTGCCTATGACGTAGGTGAAAAACTAGGAGTGGCCGGAGACGGCAAACTCTATTTAGTACCATCCAGCGTCAAAGCCGATGACATTGCCCGCATCCTCAAAGATGGCTACGACGTCAGGCTAATGAACGACGGGTTCCGCAGCCTGGTCAAAACCCTGAAACTCGACTACCTGTTTATCGATACCCACCCAGGACTGTCAAAAGAAACCTTCTTATCCATTGCCATTTCCCATGTCTTGATATTGATCCTGCGCCCAGATAAACAAGACTATCAAGGCACAGCGGTGACCGTAGACGTGGCCAAGCAGCTAAAGGTACGTAAAATGCTGCTCACCATCAACAAGGTGTATAACAGCCTAAATGTAGATGCCCTCAAACAAAAGGTGGAGGAAACCTACGGTGAAACCGTGGCAGGACTATTTCCCCTCTCAGAAGAAGTGGTACAGATGGCCAGTGAAGGAGTGTTTTGCGTGAACTATCCGGAGCATCCCGTCAGCCAAGAATTTCGTAGCGTTGCCCAACAGATTGTAGGGGATTAGGCAGGATGTCAGACATCGGAGATTTGCAATCCCTGGCCAGTTCCATTACGGCAGTAACGTCACCGTTTCGTAACTATTTAACCGATTTACACGAGCAGTTTAGCTCCGTTAATGACGGTGCCGTTGCCGACTATATTCCTGAGCTAGCGCTGGCTAAACCAGACTGGTTTGGCATTTGCGTGGTCACTAGCGATGGCCAGGTATTTGATGTGGGGGAATGCGACCAGCTATTTACGATTCAGTCGATTTCTAAGGCGTTTGTGTTTGGCTTGGCCCTGGAGGACCACGGGCGAGACTATGTCAATAGCAAGGTGAGTGTTGAACCGACAGGGGAGGCGTTTAACTCGATTGTGTTGGATGAGGCCACCAATCGACCCTATAACCCCATGGTAAATGCGGGTGCGATCGCAACCACCGACCTGATCAAAGGCGACAACAGCACCGAACGTCTGAAGCGCATGCTGGAAATGTTTAAGCGCTACACCGGTCGAGAACACGACATCAATGTCCCTGTCTTTTTATCAGAAAAAGCCACCGGCTTTCGCAACCGAGCCATGTCTTACCTGATGCTGAATTTTGGCATGGTGGGCGACAAAATTGACGAAACCCTGGACCTGTACTTTCAACAGTGCTCCATCATGGTCAACGCCCGTGATTTAGCCATGATGTCCGCTACCCTGGCCAACGGCGGCATCAACCCCGTCACCAAAGAACGAGCCATTGACGAACGCTATGTCCAGGACGTAGTCAGCGTTATGCTCACCTGCGGCATGTACGACGCCTCCGGTGAATGGGCCTATCGGGTGGGGATGCCGGCTAAAAGTGGGGTGGGCGGCGGTATTTTAGCCGTTGTTCCTAACCAGTTGGGCATTGGCACCTTTTCCCCACCGCTTGATGCCAAGGGCAACAGCGTGCGAGGCATCAAAGTATGTGAAGCCCTGGCCACGGATTTTGGACTGCACCTGTTTAACGCCGCTAAGCCGGAACGGGATCTGCGGGACTGGATTGATGGCAATGATGTTGATAGCTGGTAGCGGTTAGATTCATGAAACTATCAGCCCGTCTGCAGCCGCCTGACAATCTCCCCTTGAGGATCGTCCTGGTTGTACTATTCGTCAGCCAGATTGTAGGGGCCGTCGGTCTTGTGGGCTATCTTTCCTTTCGCAATGGCCAAAAGGCGGTAAATAAGCTAGCCACCCAGCTACGCCATGAGGTCACCGCCCGGATTGAACAGGAGTTGCAGAGCTATTTTGAAACCCCCCATGAGATCAACCGCCTCAACGCCAGCGCCTTTGCCCGAGGCATGCTAGATGTAGAAGACGCAAAATTTGGGGAAAGTCAGCTCTATCAGCAAATGCGTATTGCCCCCACCATTGCCCTCGCCTATTGCGGTAGCGCCAACCGTGGGGAATTTTTTGGAGTGTTGCGATCGCCCGAAAATGGATCGCTGCAGCTCACCTATAGCAACCCCACCACCCAAAAGCTGAGGCAATACTACGGCTTAGATATTCGCGGTCAGCGTACCCGCTTTCTATGGCAGGCCGATACCCCCTACGATTCTCGTCAGCGGCCCTGGTACAAGGCCGCCGCCCTGGCTGAGCGACCCCAGTGGACCGATATCTACATTGCCTTTACCACTGGCTTGCCTAACATTACCGCCAGTGTGCCGGTATACGATCGCTCCGGCAAAGATGTACTGGGGGTGTGTGCAGCGGATGTAGTGCTGCCTGAAGAATTTAGAACCTTTTTGCAAAGTCTAGAAATTGGCCAGACCGGCCAGGCATTTGTGATCGATCGTCAGGGTCAGCTGATTTCTAACTCCACCGATGAACCGCTGATGGTGAGCGATGGGGATACGGCAACCCCCCTATTGGCCCTCAACAGCAGCGACCCACTGGTGCAAAACACGGCCCGCCACATCACCCAGCGATTTGATGGATTTGCTAACTTTACCGAAGCCCAACAGCTAGAACTAAAGCTCAACGGTAAACGCCAGTTTTTAGAAGTGTTGCCCTTCCAAGATGGGTTTGGTCTGGATTGGCTAATCGTGGTGGTGGTCCCCGAGGCCGACTTTATGGGGCAAATCAACGCTAACACCCGCAACACCATTGTGCTTTGTGGTTTGGCGCTGCTGGTGGCCATCGGTTTGAGCGTCCTGACGGCCCGTCGGATTACCCGCTCTTTACTGCGGGTCTCCCAAGCCTCTGACCGTCTGGCCCAGGGGCAGCTGGACCAACGGGTGCAGTCCAGCTTTATTGCCGAAATTGATACCCTGGCCAACTCGTTTAACAAAATGACCCGACAGCTACAGCAGTCCTTTGAGGCCCTGCGCATTGCTGAGGAGAACTATCGCAGCATTTTTGAAAATGCTCTGGAGGGTATTTTCCAATCGAGCCCGGAAGGACGCTTTATCAATGTCAACCCGGCCCTGGCCAATATCTATGGCTATGACTCTCCCCAGGAGATGATCGACAGCATTACCAATATCGGTGCGCAACTATATGTTGACCCAGAAAGACGGGCTGATTTCCAGGAGAAAATTGAGACCCACAACAGCGTTACCGGATTTCAATATCAGTGTTACTGCAAAAACGGCAGCATTATTTGGACCCAAATCCATGCCCGAGCTGTCCGTGCCTCCGACAATCAGGTGCTTTACTACGAGGGCATCGTCCAAGATATTACCGAACGTAAACGTCGAGAAGATGAGCTAAAACGTCAGCTGGCGGAACTAAAAATAGAAATTGACCAACAGCAGCGGCAGGAAGAAGTCGCCACCCTCACCGCCAGTCGATATTTTCAGGAAGTACAGCAGGAAATAGCTGACGTTGATCTAGACGAATTTTGGAGCTAGAGCTCAGGCCCCTAAGGAAACTAAGGGTCTCAAGGGCATTAACCTGAGAGTCCTAAAGCAACACGCCACAGCCCCTTTTGGAAAACAGGCATTCATTGAGCACCATAAATGCTCTGACTTTAGAACATATTTGAATTTTTTCCGTGAAATTGCTTAGATGGACTTTAAGCACCGTATTTAGGTAAATAACAGGGGTAAATCAACCATATTCGTGGTTGCGTACGTTTTGCGATTGCCCAGGTATTGTAGTCTGCTGTTTTCTATTCACCATTTAGCTAAAAAGCTATTGATACGTAAGAGTTTTAGCTCTTGTATGGCTAACCTTTATGGCTCAGATTCTATTAATAGATAGCGATCGCACCAACTGTCAGCTGCTCGAACAGGCCCTGGCCCTCTATGACCATGACATCCTCGTCACTCAGCGCACCAACGAAGGGCTCAATCTGGCCGCTACCGCCCCCCCTGACGTTATCCTCCTCGACATAGACGCTGACGGCCTCAACAGCTGGCAAACCATCAAAACCCTTAAAGAATCCAGCACCACCTGGCTGATTCCCGTCATCGCCATGGCCGATTCCACCGTTAAGGGACCCTTACTAATTCAGGCTGGGTTTGACACCTACGAACGCAAACCCGTCTCTGCCAAGTTTATCCTCAAAAAAATAGACGTCTTGCTGGACAAGGTGTCCACATTAAAAACAGGGACTATCGGCCATCCCCCATCGGTGTTGGGTCCCCCGGAGCCCGCCCAAACTTCCACAAGCCAAGCTACCGTCGTTTATGTAGATGATAATCCCGCCGCTAGCGAGGCCATGGCCGAAATTATCCAGGGAGCCGGTTATAGCTATGCCAATATCACCGATTCTTTGCGGGCCTTACCCCAGCTGGTGGACTACAATCCCAAACTGATTTTTTTAGAACTGGTACTTCCCATCGCCAATGGCTACGAACTGTGTGCCCAGCTCCGACGCATTTCCATATTCCGAAATACCCCCATTATTATCGTCACCAATAACGATCGGATGGCAGACCGCATCCGGGCCAAGATTGTAGGTGCATCAGGCTTTTTAATCAAACCCATCCGCGCCCAGCCCGTCCTAAAAGTGTTGATCAAACACCTGCTGCCCAACACAACCGTAGACTTTTGATTTCAGATATTTGTTTCAGATATTTATTTGCAAAAGAGGTCGTTTAAAGGGGGCAGAGTTGAGGGCCTACCCCCCTTTTACCCCTTGACGTGCTTACAAAACAATCTTGCCGCAGGTGAGTTGATTAAACTGCTCAACGGGTAGCAACTTAAAGCGGGACAAAAAGGCAGTAGCGGTGATGTATCAATCATCACATTACTAATATAAAAAGCTCTGCAGCATCGCCCAGAGCCTTGTATCGTAGCCCTGAGAAATCCAAAGGAT
>JBCCJR010000358.1:0-5673 GCA_039045805.1 Cyanobacteria bacterium P01_C01_bin.118 | reverse complement strand
GGTCGTCTTCGCTATGCTGTGACGCCTCGATTTGCCATTACTTCCACTGAGGAACAACTACGGCTGGCGGGGCAGCTGTTACAAGAGTTTCCCGATGTTTATCTGCATACCCATCTGTCTGAAAATGTGGATGAAGTGGCCTGGGTAAAGGATTTGTTTCCACAATGTGACGGCTATCTCGACACCTACGATCGAGCCGGACTGGTAACAGAACGATCGGTGTTTGCCCACGGAGTACAGTTGACCGATAAAGAATTTAAACGGCTTTCAGAGGCCAAGGCCGCGATCTCTTTTTGTCCCACGTCAAACCTGTTTCTCGGTAGCGGGTTATTTAAAATCGAGCAGGCCAAATCAACCGACTATCCAGTGAAGCTAGGACTAGGAACAGATGTGGGAGCTGGCACTAGCTTTTCGCTATTACAAACCGCTAATGAAGCCTATAAGGTGGCTCAGCTGCGTCATCAAAAACTGTCTCCATTTCAGGCTTTGTTTTTAGCCACCCTGGGGGGAGCCAGAGCCCTCTGTCTGGAGGACATTCTGGGGAATTTTGATATTGGCAAAGACGCTGACTTTATCGTGTTAGATCCACGGGCCACCCCCCTGATGGCCTTTCGTAATTCTGCCGATATTCCCAAGGATCTCAAGGCCCTGGCTGACCGTCTGTTTGCCTTGATTATGCTGGGAGATGATCGAGTGGTGAAAGCCACCTATATTTTGGGCGAACTGGCTTATAACTGTTCAGACAACAACCATTAGTTAGACGAGATTTATCCCATGGGCACTCTACTGATCAAACATATCCATACGCTGGTCACCATGGATGATCAACGACAAGAGATCCAGAATGGAGCCTTGTTGATCCGGGATAATGTGATTCAGCAGATGGGAGAGACAGCAGCACTACCGCCGACAGCGGATGAGGTGATGGATTTTCAAGGCAGGTATGTTGTTCTCCCTGGGCTAATCAATACCCACCATCATTTTTATCAAACTCTGACGCGAGCAGTGCCCGCAGCCCAAGATTGCGATCTGTTTAACTGGTTAAAAACCCTGTATCCTATCTGGGCAAATCTCACTGGTGATGCTGTTTTTGCCAGTGCGCAAATGGCCGCCGCTGAGTTAATGTTGTCGGGTTGTACCACCTCCAGCGATCATCTCTATATTTTTCCCAATGATTGCACCCTCGATGATGAGATTCGGGGCATTCAAGAGATTGGTTTGCGATTTCATGCCAGTCGCGGCAGCATGAGCGTAGGAGAGAGTCAGGGGGGACTCCCACCGGATGCTCTAGTAGAAACGGAAGCCGATATTCTCAAAGACTCCCAGCGACTCATCGAGAGTTATCATGACAACAGTCGTCACGCTATGGTCCGGATGGTGTTGGCTCCCTGTTCTCCATTTTCGGTGTCGCCGGATTTAATGCGGGAGTCGGCAGCATTGGCCCGCACCTATCCCGGTGTAAGACTACATACCCATCTGGCTGAAAATCAAAGTGACGTGGACTATAGTCTGGAGAAGTTTGGACTGAGACCCGGTGACTATGCAGAATCCCTGGGGTGGCTGGGGGATGATGTTTGGCATACCCACTGTGTCAAACTTAGCGATTCGGCGATCCAGAAATTTGCCCGTACCCACACAGGGGTGGCCCATTGCCCCTGTAGTAATCTGCGTCTGGCCAGTGGCATTGCGCCTGTGCATCACATGCTATCGGTGGGGGTGCCCGTCGGTCTGGGGGTGGATGGGGCGGCGTCTAACGATGCGAGCCACTTGCTGCAGGAGGCTCGCACTGCTTTTTTATTAGCTCGGGTAAGAGATCAATCAGCGGCGGCGATGACGGCCCGTGGGGCTCTGGAGCTAGTCACTCGGGGTGGGGCCCAAGTGCTGGGCCGAGACGACATTGGCTATCTGGCCCCTGGAATGTCAGCGGACTTTATTGCTTTTAATGTTGACCAGCCAGCGCTGGTGGGTAGTCACCATGATGTGGTGGCAGCCCTAATTTTTTGTCAGCCGCCCACTGTGGATTACAGCTTTATTAATGGCAAAAAGGTAATCGACCAGGGCCGTTTAGTGACCGTTGAGCTAGAACCGCTCATGGAAACCTGTAATCAGATGGCAACAGCCATAGTGAGCTAAGGGGTACACGATGCTTAAGCAGGGCCGCGTCGAAACCCATTCTCCCTCATTGCTTTAGGGCTTATTTTTGTGCCGCTTTTTTATGCCGCCTTTTGCAAAGCAGAGTCGCCTTAGACCAGTTGAGAACGGTGCTGTGAGACTAAATGTTGGGGTTAGAACTGCGATTAAATGAATAGCGATTAATCTCATTTCGCCTGGTCCAGCCCCTTCTGAGCCAGTAAGCATTGGCTAATTTATTATCGGCTTGCACATCAATGTGGGTTTTGAAAATGCCAAGAGTCTCTAATTTTGGCAGACATCGATCAACCAAAGCACTGGCAATTCCTTGTCAATGTTACCTTAGGCTAGTTTACAAGATGACAGAGTTACCCATGTAGAAGTTTAACAACTACAAAATCCTCGGTTTTTGGGTTTTACATAGTTCAATTCACAGCCTGATCAAACAGGTTGATGGGTCTCCCCCCACATATCGCTATTCCTGCTCGGCCTGACTATTGCTACGGCGTAATTTGAGTAATATTGCAGGCCTGGCGCACGTAAATTAAGCTAATTTATCTTTAAAGCCCCTATTCTAGAACTATCAGAGGGTTATCCATAATTTTGCAGGATTTTGTAGTCACATTTACTCACATAAATGCATAAATTTGGATATACTGCATCTGGGTATAGGTTTCAAAGACAATTTGTTGTAACAGATTGGCCAGCTAAGTAAATGCATCGCTCAGATGTTGACAGGTTAATAGTATTAGCGTTGTTATTACTGGGGTAAATTTTATCTAAGAGGCTCTAAACGTTGTTCTCCCTTTTGAGCTAGTTTATCCTGCAAATCGCTATTGACAAGATTCCCCAACTCATTTTTGGCAAACCTTGTTGTTTCCACGTTCTGAATAGCGTACTGGTCAGGTATCGAATCCCCAGGGTTGAGGGGTTGGCTTAAGCGTGTTCTCAGCTTACTCGTTTGAACAGGCGGGGAGTTTCGAAGAACAGCTGTTTATGACCTAAAGCAATTCAACTGACCTGATTAACCAAGCAAAAGGTGCTTTGACAATTTTCTTAGGGTGCTTCTACTATGTCTGCTACTTCTGTTTCTCAAGACGTTAATATCGACTGTCGAACGAGCATTGGGATTAGTTCCGCCAATATGCGTTCCCATCTGGATCAGTTGCTCCAGGAAGCTCTAAATCATCGAGCACTGAAACACTCGTATTTAGAGGCTTTAGCTACGGGGAATGTACCTGATTTACGCTGGGCGATCAAGGATTTTGCCCATCAGTACTATGGTTATTCCACGTACTTTCCCACATTTCTAAACGCCGTTATTTATCGTCTGGATCGGACTGAACACCGTGAGGCGTTACTCCAGAATCTGGATGAAGAGACCGGCAACTATCCTGAAGAGGATTTAGAGGTTTTAGCCAACGCTGGGATCGAGCCAGATTGGATCATCGGGATTCCCCACCCAAAACTATTTCAGAGATTTCAAAAAGCTCTAGACCTCAAAGAAGCCGCTCTTAGACGGCCTGAACTAGAGGTGATCTGCTGGCGTAATCAGCTGTTGTCGATCCTAAGCCAGGGTTCCATGGCAGAAGCAGTGGGAGCTTTGGGACTGGGGACTGAAAGCATTGTCAGCGAATGCTATCGACCTATTCTACAGGCCCTCTCTTGGTTGGATGATTTATCGGCTCGCGATACGGTATTCTTTTCTATGCACACCCTGGTGGATGATGCGCATCAGGAAACCCTGCTAGAGATTGCTGCAGATCTTGCCTACACATCGAGTGGCCTACATGATTTACACAAAGGCATGGTCAGTGCCCTGGACTTGCGGGCCAGGTTCTGGGATTGGATGTACGAGAGGGCGTTAACCCAAGGAAAGCTTTCAACATGAGTACAACTACCCAAGAGATTTACAACCAGGCAGCGGCCCAATGGGTGCGGACTGAAAAAGTATTGTTGTCTGACTTTACGGCCCGGCCTTTTGCTTTAGCTGCAATGGAGCCTTTAGACAAAGCGACAGTGCTTGATCTGGGCTGTGGTGAAGGCTATCTAGCCAGACAGATGCGGGCTCGTGGTGCCGATTCCGTTCTGGGGATTGAACTGTCCGAAGAGATGGTGGGGCGAGCTCAGGTTGCCTCCAGCGATCCGGGTTTGTCCTGGCAGCAGGGCAGTGCAACAGAGTTAGCTGATCTATCGGATGCCAGCTATGACCGGATTGCGGCGATCTTTTTATTTAATTACCTTACCCGGGCGGAGATGACGACGGTCCTTACCCAGGCTCGTAGGCTGCTTAAACCAGGGGGAAGGTTTGTGTTTACGGTGCCCCACCCGTCTCTACCCTGGTTGCGGGCTAAAGAGTACCCGTTCTTTTTTGATCCTGAGGATGCGGCGTATATGGAGGATTGCGATCGCACCCTAGAAGGTCGCATCTGGCGTCGAGACGGACTTGACGTTCCGGTCCGCTGTGTCCACAAAACCTTAGAAGACTACTTTGTTGCTCTAGCGGCAGCTGGTTGGACCAAGCTGCCTACCATCAAGGAGCTGGCGGTGCAACCTGAACACATTGAGTTAGATGCCGATTTCTTTGGTCCGCTGGCAGGAACGCCCTTACACATGCTGTTTGTGTTGGAGCATTAACCGCCGCCCCGTATTTAACAGCCCACATTGGGCATAACACCGTGTGAACGCATGTAAGCGTTCCCAAATTCACACATCTACTGATTGTCACAAATTTCATAGATCCTTCTCTGGCTTTTTTCCAAGAGGCCTAGAGAGAATCAACCACACAACCTTTCATCAGGGGACAGTTTAAATGACAAACGTGCTATTACCTGTTCGCTCAAGCACCCTTGCTTGGACGACTCAAAGTCTGGTTGCCGATCCAGCCTGGCAACATATTCCCCCCGCTGGGATCACGGCAGATATTACCTGTTTACAACAGTGGGGACAACAACAATCCGATCCGATTCAGGCGTGGCAATGGGGAACTCTTTCTCTTCCCTGGATTGCGACATTAGCCAAAACTGTTGGCGAACATCTGCTCACAGGCCATGGTTTTTATCTGGTGCGGGGAGTAGCCATGGGGCAGCCCCCATGGCTACAAAGATTAGCCTATCTGGCTGTCGGCACCGCACTGGGAGAGGTATTAGAAAACTACGGTCGGCTCTATGATGTAAAAGATCGTGGCGTTTGTTATAAACAACAAGCAGTGCCCATCAGCATGACCCGAGCGGCAACAGGATTTCACACCGATAGTTCAGCCCGTCTAGTGGAGCCTGACATTATCAGTCTACTGTGCATCCAGCCTGGTAAAACCGGAGGAGAGAGCCGCCTATGCAGTGCCGTTACCGCCCATAATTATCTAGCAAAGACAGCCCCCGATCTCTTGAACGAACTCTATCAGCCGATGATTCGCGACGTGGTCACCCCTGGAGCGGATAAAGATCTCAGCCGGATTCGCGCCAATGCATTTCCAGTGTTTGCTCCCACCGGTCAGTTTACGTTTCGCTATATGCGTTATTGGATCGAGACCGGTCATCGTCG
>JBCCJR010000357.1:0-5689 GCA_039045805.1 Cyanobacteria bacterium P01_C01_bin.118 | reverse complement strand
TTTAAGAGGGCGGCGATAGAAGTCGAGTTGCCAGGGCTGGCTCATGCGGTGTTTAGCAGTAAAGCTGATTAACGTAGTCGGACACCATGCGATCGCTGTTAAATATCGGTGCAATGGTCCGGATCGAGGCTTTCATTCGTTTTACCCAGCCGTGGGGAATATGGTTGCGATCGCAGTCATAGTACAACCGCACAATCTCCCGTTCTAGCTGATCGTAAAACGACTCTGCATCTATCGTATCTTGAACATCCTGATCCCTGGTTTCAGCATCTTCGCCAATAGTCCAGCCGTTCAGGTGTGGTTTATAGCCTTCACACCACCACCCATCTAAAACGCTAAAGTTAATGCCGCCGTTTAGGGCCACTTTCTGACCGCTGGTGCCCGAGGCTTCCAGGGGACGACGGGGGGTATTTAACCACAGGTCAATGCCCTGCACCATCAGCTTGGCTGTGTACATGTCGTAGTCTTCGATAAAGGCAATGCGGTCCCGCAGGTCTGGGTGGCGGCTCCATTCCATAATCCGCTGAATAATGTGTTTGCCAGCAGCGTCGTTGGGGCGAGCTTTGCCCGCCAAAATTAACTGTACTGGTCGTTTTTGGTTAGAAAAAATGCGGGTAAGCCGATTGAGATCGCGGAAAATTAAATCGCTGCGTTTGTAATCGCTAAAGCGACGGGCAAAGCCCAGGGTAAGCACTTTGGGGTCCAGCAGACGCTCGACGGCATTAATATCGTCTGAACATTCATTGCGGTCCTTTCTGGACTTGAGGACGCGATCTCGGGTGTAGGCGATCAGCCGTGCCTTGAGAATCTGATGCCGCTGCCATAGCCGTTCGTCGGGAATATGCTCAACTTTGCTCCAGGTTTCAGGGTCGCTAATGCGCTCGGCCCAGTGTTTCCCAAGATAGTCTTGATATAAATCTTCTAGCAGTGGAGCAATCCAGCTACGGGCGTGGATCCCATTGGTAACATAGCCGATGGGCGCTGTTTGCTCGTCTGAGCGCTCGGTATACAGGTTCTGCCACAGCTGGCGAGAAACCTCACCATGACGTTGACTGACGGCATTGGCGGACCGAGTGAGCTGTAGGGCCAGAGCCGTCATGCTAAACACATCAGGGTTGGAGGACTGAGCCCCCAGGGCCAAAAACTCATCGCGGTCCAGTCCCAACCTGGGCCAGTAGTCGGCAAAGTAAGCCTCCATCATGGCTACGGAAAATACTTGACCCGTGGGGACTGGGGTGTGGGTGGTAAACAGGGTGCGATCGCAGACATAGGGTTTGACATCATCCAAGGTGTTGCCGATTTGGTCCAGTTCAAATCGTGCCAGTTCTAACAGGGCAAAAGCGGCATGGACATCATTGAGATGGTAAATGGCTGGTTCGATACCCAGGGCTTGGAGCATGCGTACACCGCCCACACCTAGAAGAATTTCTTGAGCTAGCTGGATGTCTGGTTGGCCGCTGTATAGCTGGCCAGTAATTTTGCGATCCTCTGCGTCATTCTCAATTACATCAGTATCTAAGAGATACAGCAGACTGCGACCCACCTGGACCTGCCACACCTGAGCTTTGATCATCCGCTGACGAATCGTCACCCGAATTTTGAGGCGCTGCCCATGTTCGTTGCACACGGGGATTAACGGCAGGCTGTCAAAGTCATTGTCTCTGTAGTGGGTTTCTTGCCAACCGCTACGGTTAAGACGCTGGGAGAAATAACCCTGACGATACAGCAGACCCACCCCCACCATAGGCAGGCCTAAATCCGACGCGGATTTGAGGTGGTCCCCCGCCAGGACGCCTAGACCACCGCAGTAAAGGGGTAATGACTCATGAATACCGTACTCGATACAAAAGTACGCCACTGGGTTATCGAGGGTGATACTGGGAGCTGCTGTTTGAGCCCAGCTTTGATCTCGATGCAGATAGGTTTGAAACTCCGCTGACAGGGTTTGTAACCGTTTCAAATAATTAGGATCTTCTGCTAGCTGCCACAGCCGCTCTGGGGTGATCGCCTGCATTAGGGCGACTGGATTATGATGACAGTCTTGCCACAGGTCAGGGGCCAATACCCTAAATAGAGACCCTCGCTCTGATGTCCAGCTCCACCAATAGTTGTAAATAAACTGTGTGAGGGGCTTGAGCGGTGGCGGTAGCTTGGTGTTGAGGGAGCGACGAAGATTCATTGGAGATACAGACTAGATAACAGGTCGGCACTGACTTGGGGGCAAAACCGATGCAGACCTGCTGCGGTATAGTAAACCAGTTTTAAGCCCGGTCTTGAGTCCAGTTTTAAGCTTTAAATATGGCCCCAACACTTACTCAATTTGGTCAGCAGATGTCCCACCTTACGGGGGTGCGGGCAATCATGAAAGATATCATCGAAACTCTACAGTCGGGTCAGTCTGCAGAGTTTATTAACCTGAGTGCGGGTAATCCGGTGATTTTGCCAGAGGTGGAGCAGCTATGGCGAGATTGTACGGCTGATTTACTGGCTAGCGAAGACTATGGGGAAGTGGTCTGTCGCTATGGTTCTAGCCGGGGCTATGAGCCATTGATTGATGCGATCTCAACTGATTTTAATCAACGCTATGACCTCAGTCTCAAGCCTGAGAATATTCTGATTACCCCCGGTAGCCAGGCATTATATTTTCTGGCTGCCAATGCCTTTGGCGGGTATACCGCTGCAGGGCAGCTCAAGGAAATTATTCTCCCTTTGAGTCCTGACTACACAGGCTACGGCGGTGTTTCGCTGTATCCTGAGGCGGTGCGCGCCTATCGACCCACTTTGGATCTAGATATTGCGGCCCACCGGTTTAAGTATCGACCAGACTTTAGTCAGTTGACCATCACTGAGCACACAGGGTTTGTCCTATTTTCTCGACCCTGTAACCCCACAGGCAATGTGCTCACCGATGATGAGGTTAACCGCATTGCCACTCTGGCAGGCCATACTCCAGTATTTATTGACTCTGCCTATGCCCCCCCATTTCCGGCACTTAACTTTACAAACATGACGCCTTTGCTGGCTCCCAATGTGGTTCATGGCATCAGTCTTTCCAAAGCGGGACTACCTGGCGAACGAGTGGGGATTGCCCTCGGCGATGCCGCTACCATTCGGGTGCTGGAATCTTTTCAAACCAATCTCTGTATCCATTCCTCCCGCTATGGTCAGGCGATTGCAGCAAAAGCAATTGCCTCTGGTGCATTAGCTAAGATTTCAAACACTGTGATTCGGCCCCATTATCAGCAAAAGTTTGCTGTTATTGAATCCACCCTAGATGAAGCTATGCCCGCTGTGCCCTGGTATCTCCATCGGGCAGAAGGCTCTATTTTTGCTTGGCTATGGCTGCAGAATCTGCCCATAGATGATCAAGCTTTTTATCAGGCCCTCAAACGTTATGGAGTGATCATTGTCCCCGGCAGTCCATTTTTCCCAGGTCTGCGAGATGACTGGTCCCACAAACATCAGTGTTTCAGAATTAGTTTGACCGATACTTCGGAGCGGCTTTCTATTGCGATTCGACGGTTAGCAAGTTTGACGGAAGAAGTTTACAAGCAAGCTGTTTAGAGGAGTTTTCCTTTTTCAAGAGCAAAGGAGGAAAGGGAGGCAGGGGAGGAAAGTCTGTGTTTAAACTTTTTCCTACACCAAATTAGTTGCCCATATTACCTCCCCCTCTTCCTCCTACCTCCCCCTCTCCCCTTACCTCCCAACACTAATGCCCACCCCCGAACCCAGCACAGAATGGCTCACCATTGGTCGTATAGTCGGAGCCCATGGCCTTAATGGTGAAGTTCGAGTGTATCCAGACACCGACTTTCCAGAACGCTTTGAACAACCAGGGGAACGCTGGTTACTCAAACCTGGCCAGACCACTCCAGCATCGATCAAACTTGTCAAAGGCCGTTTTCAAGAAGGGAAGGGGCTCTATATTCTGAAGCTGGCTGGCATCAACTATCGGGACCAGGCAGAAGCATTACGCGATACTCAACTGCTAGTAAAGGCTGACGATCGCTTACCGCTGGAACCCGGTGAATTTCATGTGGGTGATTTGATGGGGCTGGCAGTCTATCTCCAATCTACAGGGGAGCAGGTGGGGACTGTTGTAGATGTTTATCGAGCTGGCAATGATTTGCTGGAAGTAAAGTTGACGTCCTCTGAGCCAGAACGAGACAAGCCACGGACTGTATTGATTCCCTTTGTAGAACCGATTGTTCCTGTGGTTGATGTCTCCCAGGGACGCATTGAAATTACTCCACCGGCTGGCCTAATTGACTAGGCATGGAGAAGAGACCGGTTTCTATCAATCCATTGATATGGGCTTGATTAGTTAGCAATAGCCGAATCCGCTCCAGGGTTTTTGAGTCATCAATCCGCTGTTCTTGATAGCCACGTTTCCAGACAGGAGCACCGGGCACACCGCGAACAAGATTAATCCGTTTAGCGGCAGCGGCCTTAAAGCCTGCAACAAAAGACGAAAGGGCTCGAGGTTTGGAGGGAGGCTGATGCAGCCTATAGGCGGATCCATGATTGACTACAGCCACCAAAGCCCTTATGCCGTTGGGCAACACGGTCCAGATATCGAGACAAATATCGCGTTGATGGGCGGTGGCTATCTGACGCCATTCGTCCGCTGCAATCTGTCCCGATGAGCTGAGCTGTGTGTGTTCACCCAAAATTTCACCAAACATGCACTCTTCTTGATGGGTAAGTAGGTGAATGTAATAAAACGTGGCGTTTTGTGGGGAGTGAACCAACTGAAATGAACTAGCCAACCTTCCCTCAGTGCCTGTAGAGGCATTGTTTTCTGTTGGTCTAGGTTGCCCACAAATGAATATGAATTCCCGTTGGATAAAAACGTGATTTCCCTTGTAGGGGCGTTGAATTCAACGCCCCTACAAGGGAAATCAAACAATATTTAATGGGCAGAGCGAGACTCGAACTCGCATGACCAAAGGTCGCCACATTTTGAGTGTGGTGCGTCTACCAATTTCGCCATCCGCCCATAGCTACATCATTATAGTGGATACTGCGCGTTTGTAGGAGCTTTTGATAATCTCGTGTGCTATGCCATTGGGTTATTTCTTTGGCCCGAAGAACAGGGACTGGATGGGTTAACTCTTGGGTCCGGATTTGTTTCAAAAAAGCTCCAATTTGGTCATGGCTTAATTCTTCATAGGCGCTGGCCTGAGCGAGAAAGGCGTCCAGATTTAGCTGTGGAGAGAGGGTGGGAGAGCCTCCCGCCAGCTTCATCAGTACTGAGGCGACGACGCGGGCATCTTGACTGACTAAAAGAGCGGCGCGATCGCAGGTAAACTCAGCACACCGTACCCATTCTAAAATTTGGCTTTGCAAGTTTTGTGCCAACACTGGCCCCAATGGGAGTTGGCTGGCTGCCAGGGCAATCAAATTTGCCAGGGTTAGATACACACCATGGTCACACTTGAGATGACCCAATTCATGGCCAATCACAGCCTGGAGTTCATGGTCATTCAGCAGCTCAATCAGAGCCGTATGCACCACAATAAAGGGCTGTTTACCCCGCATCGCAAAGGTATAGGCATTGGGGACAGGATGCTGTTTGATATACAGCTGTGGCTGTTCAACGTCCAAAACTTGGCAAGCTTCCACCAGTAACCTATAAATTTCAGGTAGTTGGTCTGGACCCACCAAAACACTAGTGGCAATATTTTCC
>JBCCJR010000356.1:0-5738 GCA_039045805.1 Cyanobacteria bacterium P01_C01_bin.118 | reverse complement strand
TCCAATTTGTTAAACACCAACAAAATCGGTCCTGGTGTTGTTGGCATTTGCCCTAAAATTCCCATCACCGAGCGAATGTGTTCCTGCCAAGAAGAATGAGATAAATCCACCACATGCATTAGCGCATCTGCTTCAGTCACTTCTTCTAACGTGGCTCGAAAGGCATCCAGCAGAGACGGTGGCAAATCCTGGATAAATCCCACCGTGTCGGTGAGGACCATGGAACGTTTCTCATGGGTTTCAGGATTCACGACTGCGAGTCTCTTTGTTGTTGGGTCCAAGGTGGCAAATAGCTGATCCGCCGCATAAATATCTGCGTTGGTTAGCGTATTTAACAACGTTGACTTGCCTGCATTGGTATACCCTACCACTGCCACCGACGGCACCTCATGGTGCTGACGATTTTGCCGGAGTCGCGCTCGATGAGCCTGTAGCTGATTTACCTCCCGCTGCAGCCGCGTAATTCGTTTCTGAATTGCCCGTCGCTCCGTTTCTAACTTTGTCTCACCAGGGCCACGGGTACCAATACCCCCACCCAGTCGAGACATGGCCTGTCCCCGACCCGTCAGCTTCGGTAGCTGATACTCTAGCTGAGCCAGCTCCACCTGCAATTTACCCTCCCCCGTCCGCGCCCGCTGCGCAAAAATATCCAAAATCAGCTCAGTTCGATCCACCACCCGCACCCCAATCCGCTGTTCCAGGCTGCGTACCTGAGCCGGAGATAGATCCCGATCAAACACCACTAAGCTGGCACCAAGGGTTTGAGCCTCTAGGGCCACTTCATCTACCTTACCCGCGCCTAGGACAGTCTGAGGGTGAGGCTTAGAGCGCTTTTGCTTCAGCGTTTCCAGCACTTCGCCCCCTGCAGTTTCCACTAAGCGAACGATTTCTTCGAGACCGCTTTTAAAGCGTCGCGTCGAGAGCCGGTCAGTTTGTAAACCCACCAGCAGTACCCGGTCATGGTTTGCATCCACCTGCTGTGCTACAAACAGCCGCCGAAATTCCTCCTCTAACCCTTCCGTGAGGTCAATAAAGTCTTCATCGCTCAGGGCTTCGAGATCCATCGGGTCAGAAACTGACCAGCGCTGGCTGTCCTCGGGGACTAGATGGGCTAAGTAAGCTTCACGGATATAGCCGGTTGCACCACCTCCCTTACGTTGGAAACCACTCCCTGTCAGTGTAAGCATGACCAATGCATCTAGACGCTGGAGGGCCATGGCTGTCAATGCCGCATTGCCGGGGGGCTCTTGCTTTAACTGAGTGGCAACGCAGCGAATACCACACAGACGCTCAGCACCATAACGGGGTAACTCCATCGCTGGAATCTGGGTTTGTCGGGGAGAGCCGATACCAACTCGGAGCACATGGCCTCGGCGGTCAATGTAGGCGCACACAGGCTGATTAATATCAGTACTAATGGCGGCTAAACGCTGAGCAAATTCGCGGTTAGTAATTTGACTACCGGGGATGCGCTGATGATACAGACGACGTAGTTGTTTGAGCTGACTGGGTTTGAGACCCTTTAGCTCACCGTAGATGGTGTCGATAAGCCCTTGCAGAATTCGATAAATCCTATTTTAGTCATGGCTTTGATACCCAGGACAATGCAGTCTTAAATTGAAATGTTTTAGTAATTCATCGGGGCCAATGATTGAATTTGACTATATATCGATGTGGGCTGATATTTTTCTATGAAGTCAGAATAAACTGTTTAAAGTGCATTGATTTGCACACAGCTATGCAAGGCTTGGTTCCCAATGTGCGGTTGGTAGCTTGCACTGAAGCTAATTCTGGTTTAGCTTCAAAAGCTGGTAGCTGAGCTGATTCACTAGCCGCATGGCAAACGAGTGCGGGAAATCCGCTCCTGGTTGTTAATACTCCATATAAAAGATGAGCACTGATATAAATTCCCCCGAAGAGAACGCAACAACTGAAAGCACGACCGATACTGCTGAACAGGCCAAGGAAATTCTGGCTAAGGTTGCAAGTGTACTAGGGGACTCCCCGGACTATGTGGTTCAGACTTTTAATGAGTACAAGCGGCCACTAACAGTTATTGGCCTTGTGTTTGGCGGCCTCATTGCCATTAAGGTGATGTTTGCTATTTTGGCGGCGCTTAATGATATTCCAGTTGTGGCTCCTACATTAGAACTGATTGGCTTGGTGTATACGTTCTGGTTTGTCTACCGTTACCTGTTTAAGGCAACTGATCGTAGTCAGTTGCTGAGCAGTTTGGGTAATGTGAAAGATCAAGTTACTGGTAATAAGTAGGTCTGTACGGGAGATACGTAATCTATTCCCTTGTACAGGTTAAAAAATCTTTAGGGGTTGGTTGGTTGCGACATCCAGCCTCTTTTGTTTTGGCAAACTATCGCTGGAGTAGTCTGTCTTTTTTGTGTTCGAGGAAACCCGCACTTGGACCGTCATGGCAAATCGGTAAATGGGCTTCCTATACTTAAGGGACATTCCTGTGAAAATGCCCCCCCATGAAACCTATGGAGCTCAATCAGGACATCATGAAAGCGGTGGAAACCCTGGAATATCGGGTTACCCCTGGTGATGTGGCTGCTAAAACTGGATTAGATATTAGTCAGGCAGAGGCTGGAGTACTGGCGCTGGCGTCTGAGACTCAGGCCCATATGCAGGTGTCTGAGGCGGGGGATATTGCCTATGAGTTTCCTCGACAGTTTCGGGCTACTCTGCGTAATAAGTATTGGCAGTTACGCTGGCAGGTGCTCTGGGCCAAGATTTGGGCGGTGCTGTTTTATCTGATCCGGATTTCCTTTGGCATCATGCTGATTGCTGCGGTGGTGCTGGTGCTGGTGGCGATCATTGCTTTGCAAATTGCGATGCAGTCCCAACGGGATGACAACGATCGTGGGGGCTACAGCGGTGGGATCGGATTTAGCCCCTGGCTGTGGATTGGGAATGATTGGTTCTACTGGTTTAGCTATGGGCCGCGTCGTCGTTATGATCGCTATGGCTATACGGGGGGCGGCCGCGATCGCAACAGCCACGATCTCAATTTTTTAGAAGCAATATTTTCGTTTTTGTTTGGGGATGGCGACCCCAATAAGGATTTGGATGAGCGGCGCTGGGGTGCGATCGCAACCGTCATCCGTAATAACCGTGGAGCAGTCTCTGCCGAGCAATTGGCCCCGTATCTTGATAATGCCAACCTTAATGACGATCTAGAGGACTATGTTATTCCTGCCCTCAGTCGCTTTAACGGTCGTCCAAAGGTCAGTCCCCAGGGAGATTTGGTTTACCATTTCCCCGAACTACAGGTAACCGCTAAAAATTACAAACCTCAGTCGGTACCGGCATTTCTCAAGGAAACCAAACGCCGTTTTACCAGCGCGAGTTCCGATCAAGTGTCCATTGCCATTGGCCTCGGCACTTTACTCGTGGTTGGGTCCATCTATCTCGCCTATGCAGCGGCAGGTTGGACCACAGGGTTTATTGGATTAATCTATTCCCTCTGTGACATTTTTCTAGCCTATGGCATTGCATTTCTGGGTATTCCTTTGGTGCGCTATTTCAGAATGCAAAAACAAAACAAAAATATCGAAGCCCGTAATCTCCAGCGTAAAAATCTGGTGGGCAAAACTATTCAGCGTAAGCTGGACTATGCCAAGCAGTTTGCCATTGAAACCATTGTTGGCAAAGATAATCTGGCTTATACCACGGAAACTGACCTGATTGATCAAGACATCGCTAACCGTGACAAAATTGATGAAGAATGGCGCAAACGCCTTGAGTCTTCTTAACCTCTAATTCGTGTTTAGGTGGCTGGTGCCAACCCTACTGTGTTTTAGGTAGCACATAACAAACAGCCCTGGATTCAGAGTTCCGATCCAGGGCTGTTTGTTATGTAGGGTGAGACCCATTGTTCTCAAGCGTTAATAACTGTTCAGTAACACCCAGGTTAGTCACCCAGGATATTGATGAGTGCGCCTGCAGCGCCCCCTTGAATCGCATTCTCAATAAATGAATCATCGTTGGTAATCACACCAACCACACCGCTAGCAGCGGCTCCGACGGCTGCATCTTGGGCCAGACTAGAGTCGTCATTGTCGCCACGGACAGCTTCAACAGCAGCGCCAGCAGCAGCACCGTTGATGATGTCATCCACACCAGCATCGTCACCGATGACAGTGCCTGTAACAATGCCAGTACCAGCACCAATACCAATGCTTTCCAACAGGTCAGCAGAGCTAGGGGCGGCCAGTACAGAACCCAATGTAACCGTAGTCAATCCTGCTACAAACAATGCACTGATTGCTTTTTTCATGGTAATAACTCCCCATGGGGCATGAACGATTGATCTAACTATCTCGATGTTAGCTAATGCAGGTCTGATATATCCCTGAACTGACCATAAGAGTGACTTAAGTCATGCTGAGTATTTGGGGTGATCAGTGTCACTATTTCGTTATTCTGCGGTGGTTAAGAGAGCTGATTTAGTGTTAAATCGTTGTCCAGAAACTGACGATAGTCATGCTGTGGCTAATCCTTAATTCTCTTTACGCACCAAAGGATTCACCAGATCGTTTAAGCCTTCACCAATCAGCGATAGCCCAGTTACCATCCCCGTAATCGCTAATCCAGGAAACAGTGCAGTCCACCAGATGCCAGTGGGCAAGGCATCCAATGCCTGACGTAAAGAGCTGCCCCACTCGGGTACTTCATCCGGTAGTCCTAATCCCAAAAAACCTAGCCCCCCCAAAATCAATACCGCATCGGCTGTGTTGAGGGTAAACAGCACCGGTACACTCTGCACCACATTTAAAAATAAATATCGGGATAACACTGCCCAGGTGGATGCTCCCATGGCTTGAGCTGCTTCTACAAACAGCTCTGTTTTGAGGCTGACGGTGTGGTTTCTTACCACTCGATAGTACTGGGGCACATAGGCAATGCTTAATGCTGCTGCTGCATTGACCACCCCTTTGCCCAGGATAAAGGCTAGTGTCACCGCCAATAACAATACCGGTAGGGTGTAGATCGTATCCATAAAGAACAGTAGCCCCCGGTCCAGCTTGCCCCCCAGATAGCCGCTGACCATACCAAGGGGGACGCCTACGACTACACTCATGGCTGTGGCTAGCAGCACTACCTGCCAGGCCGCTCGCGCCCCAAACAAAGTACGAGAAAAGACGTCATAGCCTTGACGGCTAGTGCCAAACCAATAGTCTTGGGATGGCGGCACATGGATCGGGTTTTCTAGCGTTACTAATGGGTCCTGGATCCAGCCCCAGCTCTGCATCAGTGGTGCACAAAGTGCGATCAGCATAAATATGAGGGTGATGACAATCCCTACCCACATCAGTACTGTTGAAATTGTCCAGCGTCGTTGTCTGTGCAGAGTGTCTGCCATAGCCAAGAGAAATCGATCAGGCTCCATTGTCTAATGGACGCGGAAAATTCAAAACTAAAAACTAAAAATTCAAAATTTATTCTGGGCCAATAACGCCGTAGCGACTTCCTGAAATCCTTCACCTTCTTTGGCTTCGGTGACAAAAGTGGGATGGTGAGCCAGTGCATCCAAATAATGGCGCACATTGGCGACGCCCACTGAGTTAGGAAACTGATCCGGGTCAAACATGCTTTCGTCGTTGGGGCTGTCGCCAATGGTCAGCACCTGATGATGGGCTAGGTCTGGAAACTGCTGGGCAATCACTTGGGTGAGTCCATTGGCTTTGTCCTGGGGCAGAGGTTTGATATGACACTGGACG
>JBCCJR010000355.1:0-5749 GCA_039045805.1 Cyanobacteria bacterium P01_C01_bin.118 | reverse complement strand
TTGGCAGAGGCTCCATAGCCTGCTAAGACATCCTCCCACTCCCAGTTGGGTTGGACGGCTCTGCCTGGAAAATAGCCGTCGTAACCCCATAGCTGGTCGATGTGTTGAATGCCTTGTTGGACAATCTGTTGCACCAAATCCTCAAGATCGGCATCGGTGAAGGTAGGGTCGCCACGACCAATGACATATAGGTGAGTTTGGTCATTTTGTTGCGTAGCATATACCGATGTCTCAATTTGAAAGTTGGGTCCTAAATGTTGTAGTGCTGCTGCCGTTGTTAACAGTTTGAGCGTAGAGGCTGGAACAAACCATCTATTGGTATTACGTTCTACAATGACTTCTCGCTCTGCTGCAGTTTCTCCCTGCTGTTCTACCAGGATGCCGATGTGGGCCTGGTTTAACTCTGGACGGTTTGCGATCGCATCGACCCGTTCCACCAGCTCTGCTCGACAGTAAGCCGCTACCGATTGCATTGACGTGAGCCACAGCCCCGCCCCAAAAACAATCGCCAACAGTTTCTTACTGTATGTATACAAAAACAGAAGTATGTCCTGGGACATCCTGCTGTCAGAGCGTTCAGAAGGTTGAACAATAAAAAGTTCCATTACAGCTCTACGTAAATATTGCAACCTGCCTTAAGAGAGTAGCGGGAAAATTTATCAACTCTCGGATGACGTCAGATATTGTTTGAAGTCTTAGTGAAGTCATCCCTCAACTCCGGATATTCCCAAAAAAATCACGCATGTTGGATTGGTAGATGCACCCTGATTCCGAGCCCTGGAGATGCATCTTTGGGGCTCTTTCTTCTCTCTTAAGGGTTGGTGTCGAGATTTTAGCGTTGTTCCGCAGAGTCAGAGTCGTTTAAGATTGACATGTTCGCTTAAAAAGACATTCGAGATTAATACTTTAATTCACCACTCATCGTCCCAACCCGACTCTTCAACGTTGCCAGACTACTGAATGCTTGCCCGTGTCTTAATGGCGTCAATAATCTGACTATTGGCTTTTGGAAAGGGATAGCTATCGATTTCGTCGAGGGTGACCCATTTGACCTCATCACATTCGATAGTTTGGGGCTCACCGCTCAGGTGGGTGCAGTTAAATACATTTAGGGTGACCTTAAAGTGGCTGTAGGCATGGTTAACCGTAATCAGGCGGTCATTGACTTCGATTTCGATCCCAAGTTCCTCTTTGATCTCTCTTTTTACACAGTCTTCAACAGTTTCATTGGGCTCGATTTTTCCCCCTGGAAATTCCCATAAACCACCGAGCAATCCTTCTTGCTTACGGCGGTCGATGAGAATATGACCGTTGTCGTCATAGATGACGGCAACACCAATTTTTTTATGGGGTAAAGGGGCTTTGGTTTCGGTCATGGGTATCTGAGACTGTAGGTTTTGACGGTAGGCGGCGCAGTGTTGCTGCCATGGACATAGCAGACAGGATGGACGATAACGGGTGCATAGCGTTGCCCCCAAATCCATGATGGCCTGATTAAAGTCACGGGGCTGATGCGGGTCCAAGATTTGTTCGGACAGTTGCCATAGCTCGTTAATGGCTTTAGCGGGCGGTTTAGACAAGGCGACTAGACGAGCCAGCACCCGTTTTACATTACCATCGAGGATTGCGACAGGTAGGTCATAGGCAGCACTCAGGATGCCTCCGGCGGTGGTGCGACCGATGCCGGGCAGTGCGATCGCATCCTCAAATACCCTTGGAAAAACACCGTCATGGTGCTCCACAATTAGCTGTGCCGTTTTGTGTAAGTTTCTAGCCCGTGCGTAGTAGCCCAGACCTTCCCAAGCCTTTAACACCCGTTGCTGTTCCGCTTGCGCTAGGGTTTCTACCGTGGGAAAGGTTTCTAGCCATCGCTGATAGTAGGGCAGTACCGTCTTTACTTGGGTCTGCTGCAGCATGATTTCCGAGATCCAAATAGCATAAGGATCTCGACTACGACGCCAGGGTAAGTCCCTCCCTTGAGCCTGGTACCAGGTGAGCAACGCCTGCCGTAAAGCTGGAGCTGCGTGCTCCAAGGTAAAAGCAGATGCCCCAGAAACGAACATCTGCTCTGCAATGTATTTACCATCGGCGCTATCCCGCGCCCGATATCGTTTCTTCTTGACCTCACCCACAATGGCTAACAGCAACTACTGTTTTGATCCTGCCATGAGTCGGTGCTAGTAGAACGCTCTGGACAGCGAAGATTAATCCTGCAGCTCAGCGTCCAATCCACTGATGATAGATTTTTCCATTTCTAGACGCTGTTCAGCGCCCTTGAGGAAATAACCACCCATCATGGCAGAGGCCAGTAAACGACCTAGATTTTCACGGCTGGTGGTTACAGATACATCAAAACCTTCAGTGGGAAGGCCACCCAGCATGCCAATAATGTTGTGCTCCATGGCCTGCATAACATCTGTGGATACAGGGCGAGACAGCTGGGCAATGGTTTCCGGCTCCATCGCCTGCACGTACTGCATTAAAGAATTACCTTGTACAGCAGCTCCACCAATAAACCCAGAGTTTGTGTTGTTATTAGACTGATTAGTCATGATTACCTCACTCAAAACGTTGTTGGTAGCGGCTGTGGGCTCTTGTGTCGCTGTGATATCAATCTAACAAAGGGGGTGAGTTCTCGTAGTGGGCAGAACCGAACTGATAAGGTGGGGATTGCATCTAGAGGGAAGTGAGGAATAGAGGAGGAGGGGGAAGAGGGGGAGGATTGTTCACTGAAATTATCGAAAATATCCACTAAAAGCTCTATTTCACCTCCCATTCCTTCCAGCGAGTAGGGCGAGTGCTCCTCCCCCTCCCCCAGCGAGTACGCTTCTGAATATTTCTTGATGAGAGTGTTACTAGTTTCCTGAGACCAGGAACTTTGTAACGGAGAACTTGCCAACTGAGTAATGCTCCCTCCTACCCTCCAATCTCTAGGTCTTTATTCCTTGTCCTTATCAAATCCCTATCCCTTTTGGCCGACATAACGGCTATCTAAGCTACAATTGTTAAGGTTTTTTACGAAACATCACACCGCTAGTTCTGGAAGTTCCAATCTAATGAGCCTTCCCATCCGCAACGTTGCAATCATCGCCCACGTAGACCACGGTAAAACCACCTTGGTTGATTCATTACTTCAGCAGTCCGGCATTTTCCGGGAAGGCGAAGAAGTTCCCACCTGTGTCATGGACTCCAACGATTTGGAGCGTGAACGGGGGATCACTATTCTTTCTAAGAACACAGCGGTTCACTATAAAGACACGCTGATCAACATCATTGACACCCCTGGTCACGCCGACTTTGGTGGTGAGGTTGAGCGCGTGCTGGGAATGGTAGACGGTTGTATCCTGATTGTGGATGCAAATGAAGGGCCGATGCCTCAGACCCGCTTCGTATTAAAGAAAGCCTTAGAAAAAGGTCTGCGCCCAATTGTGGTCGTGAATAAGATTGACCGTCCCCGCGCTGAGCCTATGGGTGCTGTGGATAAGGTGCTGGACTTGTTTATTGAGCTAGGTGCTGATGATGACCAGTGCGACTTCCCTTATCTATTTGCCTCTGGTCTAGCGGGCTATGCCAAAAATGAGCTGGAAGATGAAGACAAGGATATGCAGCCTCTGTTTGAGGGGATTTTGCACCATGTGCCACCGCCAGTGGGCGATTCTGAAAAGCCCCTGCAGCTGCAGGTCACTACGCTAGCCTATTCCGAGTACTTAGGCCGGATTGTCATTGGGAAGGTCCATAACGGTACGATTCGTGCTGGTGAGCAGATTGCTCTCGTTAAAGAGGACGGCAAGATTGTTAAGTCTAAAATTTCGAAGTTGATGGGCTTTGAAGGTCTACAGCGCACCGAAATTGAAGAAGCCACAGCTGGCAATATTGTCGCAGTTGCTGGTTTTGCTGATGCCAATATTGGTGAAACCCTGACATCTCCCGAAAATCCCCAAGCACTGCCGCTGATTAAGGTGGATGAGCCAACGCTGCAGATGACGTTTGCGGTGAATGATTCTCCCTTTGCTGGTAAAGAGGGTAAGTTTGTTACTTCTCGTCAGATTCGCGATCGCTTAATGCGCGAACTAGAGACCAACGTGGCCCTGCGTGTTGAAGAAACTGAATCCCCCGATCGCTTTGGGGTATCTGGCCGTGGTGAGCTACACCTCGGTATTTTGATTGAGACCATGCGTCGTGAAGGCTATGAGTTTCAGGTATCGCAGCCTCAGGTGATCTTCCGTGAAGTGAATGGCCAGCCCTGTGAGCCCTATGAGCAGCTGGTGATGGATGTACCTGAAGATGCTGTCGGTGGCTGTATGGAGCGTCTGGGTCAGCGTCGCGGTGAAATGCAGGACATGATGGTGGACGGCAATGGTCGTGCCCAGCTTGAGTTTGTAGTACCGGCCCGTGGGTTAATTGGCTTCCGGGGTGAGTTTATGCGCCAGACCCGTGGTGAAGGAATTATGAACCACAGTTTCCTGGAGTATCGCCCCATGTCTGGCGATGTGTCTGCTCGCCGTAATGGTGTACTGGTCTCCTTTGAGGAAGGGGTGTCTACTTTCTACGCCATGAAGAATGCTGAGGATCGCGGCATCTTCTTTATAGAGCCTGGTACCAAGGTGTATAAGGGCATGATCGTTGGGGAGAATAATCGCCCTCAGGATCTGGAGCTAAACATCTGTAAGGCAAAGCAGCTAACTAACCACCGAGCGGCCAGCGGTGATGAACTTGTTCAGCTACAGACTCCTCAGGAGATGGGGTTGGAGCGGGCACTGGAGTATATTGCCTCCGATGAGATGGTGGAAGTGACTCCTGAATCCATTCGTCTGCGCAAGATGCCCAAGAAGAAGCTGGCTAAGAAGCGTTAAGTTTCGGTTGAGCAATGTCTGAGCCCCAATGGTTGAGTGCCATTGGGGCTCTTTTGATTAGCCCACCATTTAGGATTGTTGCTTTCTCACCCATAGTCGTATGGCTTGACGAATTGCCCGACGGCCTTGGCTACGATGGTCTTCAATAATTTGAGGTAGCTGTTTGATAGGTAAATTGGGCAAAGCTAAGCTTGTTTCTGCAGTCACATAATCACCTGATTGCAGATGGTAAATCTTTAATTCTCCCTGGTCATAACACCAAATTTCTAGAACGTCCAAGCGGGCATAGATAGGAAATCGGTCTAGAGATTTGCTGGTTAAATCAATCTCTAAAGCCAGGTCTGGTGACGGATCGCCCTGGTTTAGGTCTACATCAACTCTGCCCCTAACAACCGCTTCATTCTGAAAGTAGAAACAGTTGTTTGGCTCAACCTCTGCCATCTTTGATTGGGTCGTGGACTGCCCGTGAAATTACACCTAAACCTTATCTGGATCGATGCCAAGAGATCGCAACTTTTCCGCTAATGCTGCCGCTCGCTGCTCTGCTGAATCTGCTCGCTGTTCCGCATTATCCAACGCTTGCAAGGTGTCGTTGCGTTCTTCGAGTACTTCCTCTTGACTGGGTAAGATGCGGTTAGTTTGCGGATCATAAAACCGTAGAGCTTTAGGCAAGGGAGCAAGACCTATTTCCTTGAAAGCGTTGCGTAGCTGTAAATCTAAACCAAGAATCTGGCTGCGAATATACGCAATATTTTCCTCTGTGTACTGGATTGGCAATGGTTCATAGCGACCATCTACCAGGCGGGCGCCCTGGAGCTGTGGAGTTAGATAATCAGCAGTGGGATCGTACTGAAAATACTCTTCAACGCCTAAACTGGCATAGAGTTCTGGTTTAG
>JBCCJR010000354.1:0-5768 GCA_039045805.1 Cyanobacteria bacterium P01_C01_bin.118 | reverse complement strand
CCTAGGAAATAAATGTATATGACAATACAGCTTAAAAAGCCTAATGCTTAATTTTGTATTACATACTCAATGTTTTGAATTATCTGATGTAAATCTTAGAAAGAGAATAATCCTCGAAAATCACTCGAAAACATTAATAAATAGCTTTTCTGTACTATCCAATGACCAAATTGTTAACCCTGAACAATCATCGTGCTTGGGAACATGATGAAAACGATCCCAGTGGCTATTTTCATACATACGATAATTTAGCCCTTAATTCAAATGACCAACCCCGAAAGGTTCATGTCTTCCTACCTCGTGGTTACTCTGATAATAATCGCCATTATCCCGTCGTTTACATGAACGATGGAAATACTACTTTTTGGCCCAATGGTGACAACAGCCCTTATTCCTGGGAAGTGCGTAAGACACTGGATCAGCTCTATCAAAAATCAGACATACGATCTGTTATTGTCGTTGCTGTTCATCCTTTAGATAGGGCTTATGAATACTTGCATGTTAAAGAAATTGAAGATCCATCAAGGCTGCTCAATGATCCATCAAGGCTGCTCAATGATCCATCAAGGCTGTTCATTGATCCATCAAGGCTGCTCAATGATCCATTAAAGCTGTTCAATCTATTGGATTCATCCCTGAGAAAGGGGGGCGGTCTCCCAGAATATTCCGAATATCTTGTCCGTGTAAAAGCGTTTGTTGATAGTACTTACAGAACCCTAAGCAATAGTGAGGATACAACAATCATTGGCTCTTCACATGGTGGCTTAGCCGCCTTCTATACAGGCTGCGTCCATAGCGAATATTTCGGCAACGTTGGGGCATTATCACCATCATTTTGGGTTGGCTTGATTGCGCCTCCTGCTAGAACGTCGCTTCAGCAGTCAACATTGCTCACTATGTTAGCGCCTTACTTGCAACAAACTAATAAACACCATCCAAGAATCTGGATTGACTGGGGACTTGAGCGTTCAGGCGGATATCATAACTCTCTTATTGAAGCTCAGGCTGCTGAAAAGAGCGAAGAAATGATTCACCTACTCGTCCAAGAGTATGGCTACACTTTGGAGAAAGATCTCTTTAAGTATGTAGATGAGATTGGTGGGCATAATGAACAGGCATGGGCTTATAGATTTGGTTTAATACTCAAGAAATACTATCCATATGACGATAGACCGTAATAAGGCGATGGTCGCTTTAATTAGGGCACATGGTGATAAGTCAACAATCATGGGGCTGGCGTCTACGCGTTCGATATGTCTAAAGCTATCGTCATACACTTTTCTGTCTCAGTGTCATACAGCAAGATACCTTCAGTGACATCATCTTGTTGCTTTATCAACAGGCCTTCCTGATTCCATATCGCTGATTGGCCCATTGCCTCAAAGTCATCACATGGCCCCAAACAGTTGGCCATCAGCACTGGCATTGAGTACTTTTGAGCAATGACTGGATAATGACTAAAGGCTTTAGCAACCCCCTTAGCGGATTTAGCCACACTGGCAATATAGACGTTAGCCCCCTGATCAACGGCCCTAGCCGCATGTTCGGACTGTAGAGACTCGTAGCAAATTGCAGGGGCAACCGTTATCTCTCTAGCCGTTAAAACAATCTGTCGCTCACCACTAACAAAGTAAGGTAGCTCATCAGCGTGAAGCATTTGTTTTGAGTATGTTTGTCGAGCCTGATGGGGCTGGAAAAGAATCATACTGATTAAAATACCGGTTTTTCCCTGGGTCGGGAGACCAACGCCCACAGTAATGTCGTTCTCGTCACTCACTGTTTGGAACCTCCCTAATCTCTTATCCGCTTGAGTCGTGGCTAGTTCTTTTGCCAGGGTGGGCTCATACCCAGTTAACGAAAGCTCTGGAAAAACGATCATATCTGCCCCATTGGCAGCGGCTGAGGCGATAAATGTGTGATGAATTTCAATATTCTTATCGATGTTGCCTTTGATCGGTCTTGTTTGGGCGACACAGATTTTCATAGTGATTTGCTATGGCTTCTAAATAACAACTCTATACAAATTGCCCCGACCCTGTTTGCCTATCAGCTCAATCAACCTTGCTTTTCGTAGAGAATAGGCAATTTTCTGGGCCAGATCTCTGCGAATACCGATGGCGTCTGCAATATTCCTGGTGGTAAATGTTTCCATATCTTTTGGGAGAAATGATAGCCAGTCTGCTGGCGTCTCTAACAAATGCCGCTCCACTACAGCTAGCAAGCGGCGTTCTTCGGTACACCATCCATGTCTGCGCCATCGCCGTTTTTCTTTAAACCGTCGCACCTCTTCTTCCTGGATCATCAATACTTCTAAAGAGAAATTAGGGTTTAAGACCAGCTGGGGGAGACTGACCATTTCCTTAAACACATCCTCCACCCGTCCCTTTTTTGGGGACTTACGGCGACTATTGGCCTGGTTGTCTGCTGATAATTTAATGATCCATTTCTCCTGGGCGATGGGATAGATGACGCGGACAGGGTGCATCTTCACCAGCTTGGTCAACTTTGACCTAATAGCGGCAAAATTCCCTGTCTGAATTTCCAACAGCTGGTGATCGCGCACAATATCAATTACAAAACCATCCACCGCCACCTCAAATCGATCCCCCGGCTGGGCATACCACTGTTTTAGCGATGCATGGAGCGGCTTCTCATTGAGCAACCCAATCCTAGAGGCCATATCAGGCAATGTCTGCTCCATCAATCTGTTCTCCTGCCAAGTCTACCCTAGGGTTCAACATTTACCGTAAGTCTAAAGCCACAAGGTATTATAGATGAGCCTGTTGCAAGAGTTTTACCAAAAGCTTTAAGAGAGTCTGTCAGGCTGTGTACGCTAGGCGGTAGCTATTGACTGACCGATGCGAAACACATGACCGTCAGGATGTCTTAAGTGACATTCCCTCACCCCCCAGGGTAGATCTTCTGGTGGAAAAACAACTTCGATATTAGCTTCTAGAGCTAGCGAATACACAGTATCAACATTCTCTACCCAGACAGACATCCACACACCTTTATCCTGGGTTTCATCTCCATCGGGACCAAAGGTGCTGGTGTTTGCGCCCTTCCCGCGCCCGCCTTGACCATCTTGACACAGAAAAATTTCGCATTCTCCTGATCCAACTGCACCAAAACCAGGCGGGTCTCCCCAATCCCAGAGCTTATTCCATCCCAGTTTCTCAAACCAGGCAATGCTTTCTAACAAGCTGGAAACATTCAAGATAGGGGTCAGTGCCTTTACATTCATGGGATTATTTTGTACTGACTAAAAATGAGACCACACCTAACAGCTTTGGCCATCAGTTTACTAAAAACCAAAACTGATTCACTCCTACGGTGCATCACAGACAAAATATTGCTGGCAAATTATAAATTTTTGTTAATATAACTTCATATTGCATCATCGCTTTTGAATGAATTTTTTCAATACCCAGGGGCCGATCCTGCGCCGTAAGCAAACCTACCTGGATGTACAGGATTTAGATGGATTAATTGCTTGGCGATGGAATATTAATCAACGTCCCATCATTTCCTGGCTATACACCCGCATTGATCAGGTTTTTCTCAGTTGGGGCTGGATTACGGGGTTTATCTTTCTCACACCGCAGTTGTTTCCCCTAATTAGCTGGCACGATCAGGCGATTTTCTGGTCAGCGCTATCTCTGGTTGGGATTGGCGTGATGACGTGGCTGGCATGGTTTTGGGTAAAGATAGAACGCTTTCGCTGGTTGATTTATCTGTGGAGCGCACTGGTTGTTATAGGTTTAGGGCTGACTGACTACGGCATTTTTATGGGGTCTGGGTTAATCCTGATGAACCTGTGTCCACTGTGGTTGGTGCTTTGTGCGATAGGGTACAGCGCGATGGGATGGGGAATGCGATCGCGTACTTTTCTGATGGTGGCGGCCCTCCATTGTGTAACCATTCCCCTATTGAGTCTGGCATCGGCCTATCAGTTTTTAATCACAGCCGTTACCATCTCCAGCAGTCTCTTTTTTCTGGCTGAAGTCCAGTGGGATATGCGCCCTCCGGTTTATTCCGAGGCTCTCTCCCAAACCCAAAATGAATTTAATCAACAACAACAGCGGCTTAGAGTCCTGGGGTAATTTCTTGGAAACGCCCCCCTCCTTTAATTACCTGATTGCTTTAGTTTTGCACAGTTCCCTTATATCGATAGAGCTGAGCATATCCCCGCTGGGGTGAGGTGTAGATTAGCTCATAGGCCGCCGAAAGCTGTTGAAGAATTGCTTGTGCCTCAGCTTCTTGGGGCCAGCGATCGGCAGGGAGCCAAATAGCAACATAGTCAATGGGTCTCTGGGTGATGGAGCCATAGCCCAGAATATCCAAATAGGGGTTTCTGCCCAATCGCCAATCCTCTGCAGATAACACCTTAAAGGGATTTAATTCAGGTCGAAAATTGACTGGGAAATAATCTTCATTGGCCTGATAGTTGTTGATCAAGATTGCTCTTCTGGCGGTGGCCATGTGGCCAGAAACATTGATAAAGGGGTTGAGCTGCCAGGGACGAACAAATTCAGGTGGTCGCCATATATGGGGCGGCTGTTTTACCTGTGGAGCATCTTTGGGCAGTCGCCATATATAGGATAGCTGTTTTGTTTGTAGAGTGTCTTTGGGCGGGGTTAAATTAATGGCTAACAGTGTGGATTGCTCTTCAATAAACGGAGCGGTTGAGGTGTATTCACTCCAGTAATCATTGAGATAACCATAGTTTGTGGTTTGCACAACCAGCAGGGCTGAGGATATCAACACCAGCAATCCCGTCATGCCTCGACGCATCAAAGCTGAATACCGTTCACGCTGACCGCTTGCCAGCCAAAGCATCAGGGTGAGAACGGGATAAAGTAGGAGTCTATCTTTAATAGTGACGCTACCAGAAAGGCTTTTGGGTGCAAACAGATAAATCCCTAACAGCACCAGAGTAACCATCAGCAACTCATTGCCAGCCAGGCTGTTTGCCACCGGTCCGGGCATACGACCAAACTGTTTCCACAGACTATAGCCAGCTAACCCCATCAGGATCAGCCCAACTGCGATCGCACAAACGAGCTCAAACGGACTGTATGACACCAGGGAACTCAGGGTAAACAAACTTCCCAGACGCAGGTTGCTGACCATAGAAGCCGCCCACCTGGGTCCCTTCGACCCCGTCGAGCTTTGGCTCAAAAACTGAAGACAAATCAGACAAGTGGGCAATAGTGCCACCCCGGTTGGCAAAACTGTTTTAATTAGCAACTGTGTGAGGGCAATAGGATACCTCAGACGAGAAGAGAGAACGTGCCCCATCCCCTGCCAGAGAATAAGACCGCTTACCACGATGCAAAAGACAATAAACGAAAACAAATGGGTAAAGTAAAGCCCCAAAACAAGTAACAGCAACAGCCCCGTTTGGGCTATACGAAGATGACTGCGGTGTCTGAACCAGTAGCCCAGGGTAAACAAAAAAACAACCAGACTATAGGCAAAATTATAAAAGCCCATATTAATGGTCAGGTTGTAGCAGAGGGGAAAGCCTAGAAATGCCAGAAAAGCTGGAGCCCCTGGGTGAACCCCTCTAAGGGCGTAGCGAACGGCCAACGGTAGCAGAATGACATACAGTGACAGCAGCAGCTTTTCTGCGATCGCAGGGGGGACAACAAACATCAGCCCCGTCAAAATCACCTGGGTGGTCCAATTAGGCGCTAGCTGTAAATTAGGAACGTAATAGTCTTGAAAAATTGACGAGCTACCCGTCAAAAAACCATGTAGCACGT
>JBCCJR010000353.1:0-5785 GCA_039045805.1 Cyanobacteria bacterium P01_C01_bin.118 | reverse complement strand
CAGTTCCCAAAATTTTGTTCGTAACGCTCTGTACTCATCGGGGGCTCCCTGGGTATCGGTGCGTTCACTTTACCTGATAGTAAGGCCATAGGCTAGAACCATCGTCTATCAAGGGTTTGAGCACTTAGCAGGAAAAGTCAGATAAGTAAGGTCTAGCTTCAATCTAAACAAGTCAGCGTCATCACCACCTGGAAGAATTGCATTTTTGAGGTTAGCGCCATCCAACCTTGTTCCAGTGAGATTAGCCCCAGTCAAATTGGCTCCCTGCAAGTTAGCGTTTTGGAGATTGGCATCATGCAGATTAGCATTTCGTAGATCGGCTGCCTTTAAGCATGCATTGGCAAGTTGTGCGTTTGATAAGTTAGCTTGTCTTAAATCCACACCTGTAAGCTCAGCATCATTAAAATCTGCCCTCAAAGCCCACAGCCCCCACAGACAGGCTTTCTCTAAGCAAATCCTGGCCCCTGAGACATCAGATAAGTTAGCTCCCATAAGCGTAGTCTCAGCAAAGTTAGCGTCCTCTAAATTAGCTGACTGGAGATTGGCACAGCTAAAGTTAGCGTATGTAGCATTGGCCTGCCGTAAATCTGCCCACAGACCCTGCATCCAAATAGCAAGTACACCTTGTAAACAGACATTCTCTAGACAGGCACCACTGATATCTGCCCAAATCAAACTGGTGTAGGATAAATCGCTGTTGCTAAATTTCAAACCACTCAGATTAGCTTGGGTAAAGTTTTTATAGCTCAGTTGTACAGAGCAAAAGTTACGCTGCTGGTGATTGTAGTCATGCCAAAACTGTTGAAGATTCATTGTTGCACCCCTTCTTTAAGGAAGTACACTCTAACCATGGTCGGTTTCATATTTTAAAGTTCTGCTCAAACAAAATTATAAGAAGAGACAAAAACGACATAACAGCTAAGCATTATGTCTGCAGAGACATTCTTAGCTATAAGGATAGTTGAAAAAGATAGCTAAAAGTTACGGTTTGGATGTAGGTAAGTTACTAATGGCGGCCAGTTGGCAAATAGTGCAATAACAGAGTTATTTAAAGCACATATTTATGTATCAAATCCGCCAGGCAAACGTACCATAAGATAATCACTGAATAGTTGCGGTGCTAGGGGGCCATGCGATCGCGTTTTATCGGAGTTACCGTGATTATTGGAGTATGTTGCCATGGTGTTGCCTTTGGGCAGGTTACACCTGATAACACTCTAGCCATCGAAGCCTCTAGGGTTACCTTGCAGACCGACCGGTACTTGATTGAAGGGGGAGCGCAGCGAGGGGATAACCTATTTCATAGTTTTCAAGATTTTAATGTGGGTACGGCTGAGGCCGTTTACTTTACCAATCCTGCTGGGATTGACACAATTCTTTCTCGGGTAACTGGCCCAAACCCGTCAAATATTTTGGGTGTCTTGGGTGTGGAGGGAACAGCGGATTTATTTTTATTAAATCCTCATGGCATTATCTTTGGTCCCGACTCGCAGTTAGATATAGCTGGCTCTTTTATAGCAACAACGGTCGATAGTGTTCAACTGGATGGATATGAATTCAGTGCAACAGCGACTCCACCTTTACCTGTGTTGATTGTACAGGTATCACCCGGTATTCAGTATGGCAGCAGTCAGCCCGAGGCAGTAATTTCCAATCAGGGTAGATTAGTTGTTGGTGAGCAGCAGCAACTGATTTTGCGTGGTGGAACATTGCAAAACACAGGTGAGCTTTTCGCACCAGGAGGACTAGTAGAACTCTCCGGTGATGTGATTGACACGGGTGGCACCATCATTACGACTAATACCACTGGCGATAGTGGTGATATTACTCTCTCAGCTCTAGGTGATGTAACCGTTGGTTTGTTAGATAGTCGCAGTACTTTGGGTAATGGCGGCTCGATTGCTGTCAATAGTCAGACTGGTTCTATTGTCACCACTAATAATTTTCTCTCCGATGGCAACTTACAGGCTGGAGATATTACCATTACTGCGGCTGAAGATATTGCTATTAATGGTAAGCTGTTGACCGATTCTTCCCTAACATCACCAGAGATTGCAGATTTCTCAGGCGTGGCTGGAGATATCACAGTCATTGCCGGAGGCAACTTGGATTTACAAGCCCCTGGTGAAGTTTCACGTGTAGGGGATATTAGTGCAGCTGGGCTAATATCCGGCACAATTACATTAACGAGTGGTGGTCGCTTGACGAGTGATAATTTCCGTATCATTAACCGTTTGGCAGGCGATGGCATCGGGGGCGATATTCGGATCTCGGCTCCGTCTATGGCACTGAATGAAACGTCCATCGGTACTCTAACTCGGGATGAGTCGCTGTTTTTCCTGGGGGTTGGGCAAGCTGCGATCGCAGGCGACGTTATCATCACTGTAACGAACGACATCGTCCTCGAAAATAGCTTAATCCTCACCAATGCTGACTTCACCACAGCCAGGGCGGGGGATATCAGTCTTACGGCTCAGCGCTTAGAAATTCGTCGTATTCCTGGTTTTAACTTTTTTTTCGCCCCCGAAAGCTATGGCATAGGCTCAATTTCGAATTTCAACAGCTTAGGAGATGGGGGAGATATCAATATAGTGGTCACCGACTCTGTTGAACTCATTGGCCCCGTACCCGGCCCCGTTCAGCCTGATCTCGATCCATCAGTAACCGAATTTTTAGGATTTGTTACTCAAGGAGCAACCATTATCGCTGGCTCTGTAGGGTTTGGTGATGCTGGCACCCTAAACTTACAAACAGATCGCCTAACGTTACGAGATGGGGGTGGGCTGTTGACAACCGCAGTCTTTGCTAACGGTGGTGATATTGACTTAGCGGTAGATGAACTCAATGTACAAGGAGCATCCACCATCTTGTCATCTACTGATCTAGCTGGGCAAGATGCAGGTAATATCGATATCCAAGCTGGAGCAGTCACCATTGCAGATGGGGCGACAATCTTAACCACATCTCGTTCCTCTGGAAATGCGGGAGAGCTGTCGCTCACTGCTGAGCAATTAATTATTGAGAGCGGTGCTGTCCTGGCATCTAACACACGAAACACTGGCAACGGCAATCAACTAACTGTCGAAGTCAGCGATCAATTGATAATCAGCGGCACCAACCCAGTGGGAGGAACACCTAGTAGCATTTCTGCTAACTCATTAGGGACAGGGGATGCGGGTGATATTGCAATTATGGCAGGAGGCTTTCGTATTGTCGATGGGGCAACAGTTACCGTCAGCGGAGAAGGACAGGGCAACGCAGGGAATATTGATATTGACACCAGCTCATTATTGTTGGGTCAATCTGCGATTACGGCCACTAGTGCATCAGGGGAGGGTGGCAATATCACCTTGAACATTGACGATGTGCTTGCTCTACGCCGAGGTAGCTTCATCTCCACCACAGCAGGACAAGCCGGAACTGGTGGAAATGGCGGCAATATTACCTTTAGTGATGGCTTTGTTGTAGCTGTCCCCAATGAAAATAGCGATATTACAGCCAATGCGTTTCAGGGGAATGGCGGCAATATTATTGTGACTACTCAAGGATTATTAGGCACCGAATTTCGCCAGCAGCTCACGCCCCAAAGTGATATTACCGCCAGCTCTCAGTTTGGCATTGATGGTGAATTTATTTTTGAACAAACAACACCAGAACCGGATAGTGAGACCTTAGAGCTGCCCACCAACTTTACCGATGCCGATCAAATTGTGGCCGGGTGTCCCGCTGATAGCGGTGCTACATTTATTGTCACTGGACGGGGAGGGCTGCCTTTAGATCCTCGACAAGATATTGAGGATACCTTGGTCGTTTCGGTATTAGACAGTCGTTTAGAGTTACACCCAGATGCGAAACAACCAGATGCAACAGGGAACATCTCTCAACTTATTCAACCATCTGAACAGAAGGCTGAATCTTCGCTGGTGGAAGCACAAGGATGGCAAGTCAATGGAATCGGTCAGGTAGAATTAATTGCAACTGCTGGTCTATCAACACCAGGTTTAGCATCTCAATGTATCGCTCAACATAACCATGACACATAGGAGATAATTCTAATTGAATGCGGTATAAAGTTGGTGGCAGTTTAACCTCCGATGATCCCACCTACATTGAGCGACAGGCTGATGAGGCACTTTATACTGCCCTGCAGCAAGGAGACTATTGCACCGTATTTAATGCCCGCCAGATGGGGAAATCTTCCCTGCTGGTGAGAACACTACATCGACTGCAAAATCAGGGTTATCAATGTGCCACCCTGGATATGAGTTTGTTGGGCACCGAAGAGGTCACTCCCCAGCAGTGGTATGTAGGAATTATAGCTGAACTCTGTTGGCAGCTGGATATTACCCTGGATGTATTGCCATGGTGGCAGCAGCAATCTTCTCTATCTTACGTACATCGACTGAATTGCTTTATTCGAGAGATTCTCCTAGGGCAGCGATCTCACATCTGCATTTTTATAGACGAAATCGATAGTGTCCTGAATTTGCCCTTTGCAGTGGACGATTTTTTAATGGTGATTCGCTACTGCTATAACCAGCGCGGCCTTTCTGCTGACTTTCAACGCCTGACCTTTGCCCTCTTTGGTATGATGACGCCCGCTGAGCTGGTTCAGGATAAACAGCAGCCATCGTTTAACATTGGTATGCCCATTCCATTAACTGGCTTTTCCCTAACTGAGGCTGCTCCCCTGGCTACCGGGCTGTCACCATCACCGGAACAGGCCATGGGCAGTCTACAGGCTATTCTAGATTGGACCCAGGGGCAGCCCTTTCTCACCCAAAAGCTATGTCGCCTGATATCGGGGAATTCACAATCAGTTGCCACCGTTGTCCAAGAGCAGGTGATTAACAATTGGGAACGCCAGGATGAACCAGAACATCTAAAGACTATTTCAAACCACATTCTCTGCCATCCTTATATGACTGGGCGATTGTTGGGGATTTATCAACAAGTACTGTTGTTTGAAGGTGTTTCACCTCAAGCATCTGGGGAAGCAAACACAACAATAGAGTCCACAGTGCACTCCGTAGAAAAATCCATGGCACAAATAGAAGCTGTGGAGCATACTCCCGTTTATGTGGATGGCAGTCCTGAACAGCTAGAACTCTTGTTGTCAGGATTAGTGATTAAAGCAGGGAGCTATCTGCGAGTTAAAAATCCGATTTATCAGACTGTTTTTAACCAGGCCTGGATTACTCGACAGTTAGAAAACTTACGTCCCTATGCGGTTTCTTTTCAAATATGGCTAGACTCAGAGCAAACTGACCATACACAGCTGTTGACCGGTTTAAACCTACAGGAGGCACTGGCCTGGGCTCAGGATAAACAACTGAGTGATTTGGACTACCGATTTCTAAATGCGAGTCAACGTCAGGCTCAGCAGACGGTTGAACAGGCCCTGGTAACGGAGAAAGCGGAGCGTCAACAGGTAGAGCACTGGTTACAAGTAACTGAAGCAGCCAGAAAGCTATTGGAGAAGGCACGACGACAGGCCAAACAGCAGAGTCAACGTTATCGGTTAACGGCCAAACAGCAGACCATGATTAGTAGTGGTGTTGCGATCGCACTCCTTGTCCTACGTCTTCTAGGTATTTTCCAGCCGTTAGAATGGGCTGGATTAGATCTCTTTTTCCAACAGCGTCCGGTAGCGGCTATGTCAACCAGAGTCAGTATCCTCACCATTGATGAGCCCGATATTCAGTTTTTAGGCCAGTATCCCTTTTCTGATCAAACACTCACCCGAGTATTAGTCGCCCTAGACCGACACCAGCCTAGGGTAATT
>JBCCJR010000352.1:0-5814 GCA_039045805.1 Cyanobacteria bacterium P01_C01_bin.118 | reverse complement strand
TCGATGTCGCGCTCCACCTGACGGTTAGTCACATCAGCAGGTAGCTGATTGGGTAGCCAGTAAAGTAGAGAGTTGTGCGATCGCATCCCCCAATAGCCCATCGTGTTACGACTCACTGAGAGAATCGGCACCTGAGGCGGCACTGAAAAACCATAACCTGAGCTATGGGCATGGTACATCACATTGCAATGAGCTAATTTCTTTAAATACTTAGGCACATCAAAGCCCCAGCTCACCACAAAAATATACCGATTCAAGTCTCCTTGCCGTAATAGATCATCAATAAACGAATAGTTCTCTTCCCGTTGGCGATAGGTAACCACCTCAGCCTCACAGATCTGTTGAGCCAACTGGAGAGTATTGAGCTCAGCAAATAAACCACCGCAATAAAATGAGCGGGTGGTTCCTGGCAGGAGAAAATAGAGCTTTCTCATCAACAACAAAAATCGGCTAGGGGCGCTCAGTATTTTACAGGATTGACGCCATAGATTATTGAATCAATCCTCTGCCGCCATCAAAACGCCCCATAAAGCTCTATTAGTTTCATCAATAGCTCCCATCTATTCCATGCTTTGTTGATCCTAAATTTCATTAATAGATTAGGTGGTATGCAATCGCGGATTCCTCAAGGAGGTTCCTATGACTACCTATCCCTCCAACTTGCAAAAACTAGAAGTACAGCGCCGTCGGCTAGAGCAGCAATGGCAACCAGCCACTCCAGCGCAAAAAATTAAACAAGCATCTGGTAACCTGCTGCGCAATGCTGGTAAATGGTTGGTCCAAACGCTGACAGAGGGCGATCAGCCACGGATTTGGACCATAGAAACGTCTCAAGGCACTCGCTGGTGTCTGCGCAACCTTGACGAACATCGTCAGTTTGACTCAGAAGATGCTTTACGAGTGTGGCTAGAACAACGTTACTACAGCAAGTAGTACCTCACCTAAACTTAGTCCAGCATGCTGTATCGTAGTTTGCTGGACTAAGCTAACTATTTCAAAAACTTTTGTAGTGTTGCAAGGGATGATGATCTTTTGCAACCGTTATCTAGCACCTTTTAATCTCAACGATTCAATGGAGAAAGAAGCTCCTAAGGTGCACACACCATGCAATTTAAACTAGCCCTCAGCACAGCCATACTTGGCACCATTACAGTTGCGATCTCTGGCTATGCCAAAACCAGCAGTCCCCTAGCCAGTACTCAGGCCCGTACCTGTCCAGCCTTAACTGGCGAATCCCTGACAAACATTGAACTAGCTCAACAATCGCTCGCCTTTGCAGATGAAACGGATACAGCTACTGCGAACCAGATATTAGCCATTACAGCCTTCTGTAACGGTTATGGCTATGGTGGAGCAACAGCAGCCAACCCGGCAGACCTCAACCCAACGACGCCAGCAGAGTCAGGATCCTTGCTCTACGATGCAAGCCCCACATTTCAAACACCCCAAGCGGCAGCAGAATTTGATCAGCTCCCCCAGGATCGGATTGAATTTAAAGCTCCACTTTAGAATTCATCAAAGTGTGCTGAACCCTGCTGTCGCAGGCAGCTCATGAACCAATTCACTGCGGTATAGTAGTTGTGACATTCATGGAAAGGTGCCATGTTCGGTTTAGGTTGGCCAGAGGTGGGCATTATTGCCATTGTCGCCGTTTTAATATTTGGACCCAAGAAAATCCCTGAGCTCGGCAGCGCCCTTGGGAAAACCTTACGCGGGTTCAAAGACGAAATGGACGCAGAAACAGCTGACTTCGAAGATGCTGACTATGTAGAAGATCCGGAACAAACTTAAATTGATGTGGTCTATAGACGTAAGTAGGTACACATGGTTGGAGCTACCTACTACTAGCAGCGTCTAGTGAGCATATAGTAGGCATTTCAGGGAGATGGTTCGCTATCTCCCTGTTTTTTTTGTTCTAATTTGAGTGTATTTCTTGTAAATACCCGCTTAAAAGAGGGTTAAATGCCCAAACGTTGGTAGACCGTGTCTAGATTCCTCAGCTGATAGTCAGGGTTAAATGCTTCTTTAATTTCATCAGCCGTAAGCTTTTCCTTAACCTCAGGATCCTGGGAAATCAAGCTATGGAAATCACCACCTTCGATATTCCAGGCCTCGTGGGCACAGCGCTGCACAATCCGATAAGCATCCTCACGGGAAATGCCCTTTTCTACCAGGGATAGCAACACCCGCTGACTAAAGACCACACCGCCATACATGTTCATATTGCGCTGCATGTTCTCGGGGTAGACCTGCAGGTTTTGAATGAGCTTGGTGGTCTCCACCAACATAAAGTGAATCAAAATACAGCTATCAGGAAAAATCACCCGTTCAACAGAGCTGTGGGAAATATCCCGCTCGTGCCACAGGGCCACATTTTCCAGCGCAGCTAAAGCATTGGTACGAATAATGCGAGCCAGCCCCGTCAACCGCTCAGATTTAATCGGATTACGCTTATGGGGCATCGCCGAAGAGCCTTTTTGTCCCTTGGCAAAAAATTCTTCAACTTCCAGCACATCAGTACGCTGTAGGTTACGAATCTCAACGGCAAATCGTTCGATAGACGCAGCCAAGCCAGCCAGGGTAGTCATAAACTCAGCATGAACATCTCGTGAGATCACCTGGGTAGACGCTGTATCAGGGGTTAAACCCAGCTTCTGACAGGTGAGTGCTTCAATTTCAGGATCGATATTGGCATAGGTCCCCACAGCCCCTGAAATCTGACCCACCGAAATTTCTTCCTGGATCCGGCAAAGACGCTCGCGATGACGCAATACTTCTGCCAACCAACCAGCCAGCTTAAAGCCAAAGGTCATAGGCTCCGCATGAATCCCGTGGGAGCGTCCAATCATCACTGTATTGCGATGATCCTGGGCTTTATTGCGAATTACCTGAATTAATTTCTCTACATGGGACAAAATCACCTTGTGGCTAGCCACAATCTGCAGAGACAATGCCGTGTCCAGCACATCGGAGCTGGTCATTCCCAAATGGATATAGCGTCCTGCATCGCCAACATACTCATTAACATTGGTCAAAAATGCAATCACATCGTGACGCACTTCTGCCTCAATCTCCAGAATACGCGCCACGTCAAAATTCGCTTTGGCCTTAATTTCATCCACCGCTGCTTGAGGGATACGGCCCAATTCAGCCTGGGCTTCGCAGACGGCGATCTCAACCTGTAGCCAAGTTTTGAATTTATACTCGTCGGTCCAAAGTTCGCCCATCTCGGGCAGGGTGTAACGTTCAATCAAAACTAGTGTCGCAGGATACAACCGATCCATTGTAAAGGTGCGGTTGCCGGTTGCTAAATCGAAATTAATAATAGTGAGGATTTGCTCACACGTTGAGCAAGCTTAGGAGCAAGCGATTGATAAATTCCAAACATATTTAAGCTGAAGGATGCTCCATGGAAGGCCCATACATCTAATAAGTGGAACTTAATTGATTTTGCTTGCTTAGGATAAAAGACTACCCCCAGCAGCTCAAGGCTGCTGGGGGTGTTTGTTTACTCGTAGATACAATCAAAAACAATTGAAAGATCTGACGTCAAATAATCCTTAATCGACTTCAATCGATTCGAAGGAACTAAGTACAGACCATGATAGACGCGTTGCCAAAGTGGCAAGAGCAACAATTGCAACCATCGTTAATACTGCATAGGGCATGTGCAACCCGAACAGAATCATACTGATTAGTAATAGGGCAAGCAGTGTAATATCCAAAGCCTTGTCCTCATAATATTGCCGTCACTTTTATAATAAATATTTAGCTGAGGAAATATTAATCAAGCTAAAAAACTTATCAATGGTTTATCTTTGTGTAAGCCTAAGCAGAAGAGCTACTGACAGCTTCGGCCCACACCAACAAACAAAACTATGTCAGGAATACGTTGGCAATGCGGTGTATACCATCCCTTATTTGAGCTTCATTAATGGCGGTGTAACCAAAGACAAACTCTCCTGTGTTACGAGATGTTTCATATTGGACCTGAGCACTACATATTTCTACACTAACACCAGCAGCCTTGGCCACAGCTTCGTCATCTGTAAGTCTCAGCGGTAACCTGGCCATAACGTGCAAGCCAGCACTATCACCCAAAATCTCCACCGCTTCACCAAAATATTCATATAACGTCTGTACCAAAACAGCTCGACGGCGTTCATAACACAAACGCATTTTGCGAAGATGGCGCTCTAAATGACCCGCTGCAATAAATTCTGTTAGGACAGCCTGTGTCAGAATAGGTGGTTGTCGATCGGCTAGCCACTTAGCTTTACTAAAAACCTCCACCAAAGAGGTTGGCAGTACCAAATACCCCAATCGAATACTCGGAAACATTACCTTTGAAAATGTGCCTACATATAGCACTGATCCATGGGTATCTAACCCCTGCAGGGATGGAATCGGACGACCACCGTAGCGATATTCACTATCGTAATCATCCTCAATAATGAGGGATCTTGATTTCCATGCCCATTGCAACAATGCTAGCCGTCGTGGCAAAGAGAGTAATGCACCCGTGGGAAACTGATGGGAGGGAGTAACGTAAACTAACCGTGGTGCAGTCGGATGATGAACTAGCTTCTCCACCATAAGACCATCGCGGTCTAATGGTATGGGCAACAACTTTGCCCCATTGGCCTGCAAGATGTGCCGTGCACCCAGATATCCAGGATCTTCAATGGCCACAGGATCATCTCGGTTAACTAATAACTGAGTAATTAGACTGAGTGCTTGTTGACTGCCGTTGGTAATGATCACCTGTTCAGGGGTGCAACGTACAGCACGAGACTGTTGCAAATAATCAGACACTGCCCTGCGTAATGGTTCATACCCTGTAGCAGAAGTGGCATAGGACAGCCAATGATTGGTCTTACGACAGTACTTTGACAACAATTTTCGCCAGAGTTCTACCGGGAACAAATCAAGGGCGGGTTGACCATAGCGAAAGCTAATTTCAAAGTCAGTCGACACATCACGCGCAGGTAGCTGTTTTACCCGATTTCCATAATCAGACAGGGGAATTTCAATCGGGGTATGGTGTAAATCGCTAACCCTCTCGGCTGTCAGCAGGTTTTCTGGTAGCTGATTGCATACATAGGTGCCCGCCCCTGGTCGCGTTTGCAAATAGCCTTCGCTGATGAGCTGGTCATAGCTCTGGGTCACCGTGGTGCGCGATAGGCCTAAAGACCTGGCTAGCGATCGCGACGCAGGCAACCGCTGACCAGATTGCAGTCGCCCCGACAAGATCGCCCAGCGCAACTGGCTATACACCTGCTGATGCAAGGATTCTGACAAGGAGGAGTCAATCACCAAGGCCAATTCCATGGGAGTTTGCTTAAAAAATTGGACTTATAGTTTTAGCATAAATTGGCTCTAGTCAAGGACCAATTAGTCAAGATACGTTGGTATTGTCAGGTTGTTTGGAGACAATGAGTTTGGAGACAATGAGATGAAAACAACACGAACTCAGGTGAAGCGTGTACCAAAGCGAGGGCACTATGACCAGGAAACTGTTTACTCTATTTTAGACGCGGGATTAATCTGTCATGTAGGATTTGCCGTGGAAGGACAACCGTTTGTTATTCCTACGGCCTACGGTCGGTTAGATAACCAGTTGTTTATTCATGGGTCACCGGCGAGTCGAATGCTGAAGTCTCTGCAACAGGGAATTGAGGTGTGTATAACGGTGACATTATTGGATGGACTGGTCCTGGCTCGGTCGGCTATGCACCATTCGATGAACTATCGGTCTGTTGTGTTGTTTGGGACGGCAGAGTTAGTCAGTGAGCGAGAAGAGAAAATAAAGGC
>JBCCJR010000351.1:0-5842 GCA_039045805.1 Cyanobacteria bacterium P01_C01_bin.118 | reverse complement strand
GGTAGATCTGTCATTCTCAGATGAGTTTGCTCGGGCAGTAGAAGAGAAACAGATTGCTGAACAAAGTGCTCGTCGAGCAGTGTATGTTGCACAACAAGCCGAGCAAGAGGCCCAGGCCGAAATCAACCGAGCCAAAGGTCGTGCTGAAGCCCAACGTCTTTTGGCTGAAACTCTTAAGGCTCAAGGGGGAGAACTAGTGCTAGAGAAAGAAGCAATTGAGGCATGGAAAGCAGGTGGCTCTCAGATGCCCAGAGTGCTGGTAATGGGCGATAAAGGGGGCCAGGTGCCCTTTATCTTTAACTTGGAGCAGGAATAAACAATTTAAAATTGTTTTCTGACGTTCTAACTCTTGTAGGGGCGTTGTATGCCTCTACAAGATTTTAGTTTTTGGGTTATTTCTTATCTCACATGAATGTGAATAAACCCATTTTGATTGCGTTCGATGCTGCCTGTGAGGCCATTTTGTTCAAAGGGATATTGGTCTACCTGACCGGTACGAACCTGTTCCAAACCGTCTTCAATATCTCTTGTAGATTGACCGTTGAGCATACCGGTCAGGGCCACTCGCATAATTAACCGATCGTAAGACGGTGCAAACACCGCTTCAGCTTGTTGTACCGTATTGCCAGCGGCGTCATACACATAGGCAACAGACGCACGGTTAGGATCTAATTCGTATATAGCCGTTGTTGCCGAGGAAGAAACCGATCGTCGAGTAGGTTCTCCTAATCGGTCAATAACAGCACCAACATCAGTACCAGGGGAAAAGCCAGGGACTGATACTACACCACCGCTGCCGGGAGTAGCGGTATTTGGGTTACCGCTATTATTTAAAACTAACGGTGGAGCAGAGGGCAACTCAGGAGGATCCACATCCATCTCATCAACAGTAGTATCAACGGTCGTTTCGGTGGGGGTGCTAGCAACCTCAGGTAGAATTTCGTCTAGCTCTGGCAGTGTGACCTCTGGCAGTTTCACATTTGGTAGTTCTAAGTCTGGAAGTTCGGCAGTCTTTTCTCGAATATTACTGATGGCTTGTCGGGCAAATATATAGGCGCGGTAGCCTACAAATCCCATGCCTGTGAGCAGCCCTAATAAAATTAGCGACAGGAAAGTCTTTAAAAATCCTGGGCCTCCTTGTTGTCGCTCCCGCCGTTGCCTTCTCGGGATAACAACATCCGTCGTTTGACTATTGTCGTTATCCAGGTTGTAGCCTGAGGGACTGGCAGGGGCAACAACCTGGGTAGCCTGGGTGGTGGCAGAGCCCCGTCGCCGAGTTTGGGGAGATAACAGATTTAGCCAGGTGGCGATGGATTGGGGCCGTTGGGCCAGATCTAGGGCCATACCCTGGAGGATGGCTTGTTCCACACCAGGACTAATGTTGGGATTGAGCTGACGTGGAGGGGGTAGGGGTTGGTGCGATCGCAACACCGACGCAATGGGCACCTGTCCGGTTACCGCCGAATACAGCGTGGCCGCTAACCCATACACATCCGATGCCGCTGAACGGCGAGCCTTAGGCAAATATTGTTCCAGCGGGGCATAGCCTTCGGACACCAAATTAGTGTGGGTTTGGGTTTGTCCCGGAGCTAACTCCCGAGCAATGCCAAAGTCGATCAAAATGGCATTGCCTGCGTCGATCATAATATTTTGAGGTTTTACATCCCGATGGAGCAACCCCTGACCGTGTACGGTTTGCAGGGCACTGCCAATTTTCTGGATATACTGTAGCGCTTGTTTTTCCGGTAAAGGGCGGTTAGGGAAAATCATGGCTGACAGCGGCTGTCCAGGAATAAAATCCATCACCAAATAAGGGCGATCCGCCTCAATAAAAAAGTCCGTCACATTGACGATATGAGGATGCTGACACTGGGCCAGGCGACGGGCTTCGGCCTGAAACTGCTGCAGCTGTCGATTTTGTTCATCATCCGGCCAGCGTAGCGTCTTGATCACAACGACTTGATTCAGAGACCTATGGACGGCACGATAAGTGACGCCAAAGCCACCGCGCCCTAGCTCATCCTTAATGACGTACTTCCCATTTTGGAGACCGGTACCTATCAAGTTTGCGCTATTCAACCCGTTGCTCCATGTGTCATCTTACACATCACCATTAGCACAAAATTTCCTCTACCGCATGATATTGACGCCAGCCTTAAAACTGTGCCAGCCTTGCTGATCAAACCATCTCTAAAAAAAGATACTAGCCCAGTATCCAGAACGGTTTCAGCCCTCTGATATTTAGGGGTAAAGCATGTCTGAAAACGTTCAGCAGTCTAAACATCGGTTCGTCATATCTTGTAATAAGACTTTAATCTGGGGTCCGATTTGTGCTTTAATGTCCGCTTGGACGGATATTTTCAGAATGTTTTGGAGTTCTCGATCCATGAAGTCTGAGCAAAAGCAGCGCCTTCTAAATGCGAAGGAAAATATAAAAGCCGCTCAGATATTGGCCCACAGTCACTTTTACGATATTGCTATTTCACGTGCTTACTATGCCATGCTGTATGCAGCCGAAGCGCTGCTCTTAGAAGAAGTTACAGCAATCCCCACCCAGCATGAAGCCGTAAACAGTTTGTTCGCTGCAAAGTTTTCAGAAGAAAGACCCCTGTTTCAGCCCTATGGCAGCTATTTAAACAGCGGTTTAGAAGCTCAGCTGCGGGCCGATTATGCCCATGCCAAAAAAGCAACTCTAGCCGAGGCAAAACAGCATATTAATCGGGCCAAAGCATTTGTTGACCTTGCAAAACACTACCTCAGCGCTGAGCTGGCAACGGTGAGTCGAGCCGAAATGAGTGCTGCCAGACGAGTTTAGGGTTACACACCTTCCTGAGCCTGCCGACTGCGACGTTCAGATAGCTTGAGTAACGTCTCGGCATGGCTTGCTTTAGTGATCGGATAAAAGTAAGTCAGTATCATACCGCCAACCAGCAATAGAAGGGGCACAGGGCCTATAAACAGACGAATGGCTAGCAGGGCAGACTCACTCTGGGTGGTCAGGTCTTTATCAAAGCCAGAATACTCTAGGGCCAGGGTAAAAAGAAAAATGCCTCCAGCCAGACCTAATTTTTGTAGTAGCGTCATAAATGAATAAAAAGCGCCTTCACTTCGACGTCCGGTCTTAAGTTCATTGAGTTCAATGACGTCTGGCAAAATTGACCAAGGAACAACATAGGTGGTGGCCACTCCAAAACTTGCCACTACACACAGTAGATACATGGCCCCTAATTGTCCTGGCTGAAGTAAGAATAAGCCGAGCTGCACAAGTATCCAAATACCACTCCCTAGAAAGTACACACCTTTTTTACCAATCCTCTTCGACAGAAAATTGCAAACGAACAGCATGATAATGGCGATGCCTTGCACAAGTAGTAGTGCCACAAAATAGTTTGGATTTTCCATCCAAAAAACCACATAGTAGGGCAAAACAGTAGCCGTGATCTGTAGCGCTAGCCAGGAAAATAGATAGATGCCGACAACAAACCAGAAGGGACGATTTCTAAGGACAATCTTGAGTTGTTCTAAAAATGAGTCATTTTCTCCCTCTTGACTACTGCCAAGGGAGCGTCCTACGTAGGCAGCCTGCCGTTGATAGTGACCAAAGGTGCCAAAGACACACCAATAAGTTGTTGCGATCGCAACAACTCCACCTAAAATACTGAGTATTTGGTATTGCCGTCGTAGACTCTCAACCTGTTCACTGATAACGGCCCCCAAGACTAAAATCAAAACGGCTCCAATTAAAGAAAATGCTAATCGAAACGATGTCAATTCAGTACGGCTGTCATAATCTTCAGTCATTTCAGCCGTAAGCGTCGAATAGGGTAGATTCGTGGTGGTAAAAAACGTCTGAAATACTGCAGCCACAAGCACGTAGTAGCTAAATAATGCAACTTGACTATCCAGGCTCGGTATAATCCAGACAAAGTAAAATGTCACACCAAAGGGTATAGCCGTTAATGCGATCCATGGATAGCGACGACCCCAGCGAGTCTTGGTCCGATCACTCAGCATGCCGACCAATGGATCGTTGACTAAATCCCAAATTTTACCAATGATGAGTGCGCAACCTGCCAGCCACGGATCTAACCCAACAACTTTGATTAGAAAGAAGGAAAATGAAACTATCAGTAAATTAGATGTTAGCCCAGCTCCCATATCGCCAGCCCCATAGGCCAACTTCGTAGACAGGGTCAGTTTTGGTGGTGACTGAGACTTACCTGTAGATTCCATAGGATCAGTTTTGATGGTGCTTGCACAACGTGATTCAGACTAGACCGTCCTAATGGAGAAACCAGTCTGAATAGGCCTGAGGTCTCATTAAATCGTTTATAGAATTAAGAGTGCTTCTCACTATATCGTCCCATTGAGCGTCACCCTAGAACCTTTATTCGCTTTGTTAATTGGTCACAAAGCCACCAGGCATGAAGTTTAAGTGTGAACTACGGGCATCAAGTTATATTATTTCTCTATTTGTGTCAGCCCTTATTACCATTGCCCATGTCAGCACCCTCTGATATCAAAGCATCTAGCTCGTCAACTGACCTGTATGTTTCCTGGTCAGACTATCACCGCGCCATTGAAAAATTAGCCATTGATATTCATAAATCAGGCTGGCAATTTAACCAAATTGTCTGTCTAGCAAAAGGCGGTCTAAGGATTGGAGATATTCTTTGCCGTATCTATGAGCAACCCCTGGCAATTCTTTCAACATCGTCCTATGGAGGAGAAGGTAACCGCACACGGGGCTCGATTACCTTCTCCAGGGATCTCAGCATGACCACCGCCAATCTTGGCAGCCATGTTCTCCTGGTGGATGATTTAGTGGATTCTGGTCAGAGCTTGCAACGGAGTGTTCGTTGGTTAGAACAACGATATGGTTTCTACATTGATGAAATTAAAACCGCTGTACTTTGGTACAAAGATTGTTCAGTCATTAAGCCCGATTATTACGTTGACTATCTAGAAACCAATCCGTGGATTCATCAACCCTTTGAAAAGTATGAAGAGATGACCATCGAAACCCTTGTCCAGAACAGTTAACGTCAGACTTATATTCAAGACCGTAAACTATAGGAATTGATAATTTTTTTACTAATTACAGTGATCTTTCCCGAAAGGTTACGAATGGTAATGACAGACGAAACCAGGTATTGACTACCAGAGTCTGGGGTGACAGCTGGCTACACGTTATTGATTTCTATGGGGCTGCGGTGAGAATTACGATCACCGCTGTAAAAGTAAGCATATGATCCAAAAGAACCAAGTTTTAGCGCCTTCTATTATTGTTTTGATTGCTCTGGGTATTATTGGGACGGTATTTGGGCTAATTTGGAGGAGCTTGAATCAAAACTCCGCTGCCCCCCAAGCCACAACACAACCTGAAACGGCTCCAAAGAAGACCCCAACCCAACGCTCCTTAGCACAACATACCGCCACGGTATTAAGCGTAGCTATGCAGCCAAATGCCAATCTATTGGCCAGTGGTAGCTATGACCAAACGGTAAAACTCTGGGATCTGCAAACCAGTAAAGTACAACGTACCCTTAACCATGCAGGGCGTGTCAATAGTTTGGTATTCACCCCTGATGGACGATATTTAATCACAGGGGGAGGCGATGGAGACATCATTGTTTGGCAGGTTGAGACTGGCGAAGAGGAACATCGGTTTACGGGACGCTCTGGCAGAGTTTTGAGTCTGGCAATCAATGCTGATGGCACCTTGATTGCCAGCGGCAGTGGTAATGGCACTATTCGTCTGTGGAATCTTGAGAAAAGACGTGAAGAGGTCACACTGTTGGAGTCTGGGGCACCGATTAATGGCCTAGCGTTTTCTCGTACT
>JBCCJR010000350.1:0-5853 GCA_039045805.1 Cyanobacteria bacterium P01_C01_bin.118 | reverse complement strand
TTGAGTTCATGCTCGATGACACCAAACCGTCTGGCCCCATTCGCAATACCTCTTGATTCTCATCGTGACTGACATCCATCCATGGAAACTCTCTTAGCTATCTACTCTCCTGTCTGTAAGTTGGAATTTGAAATTGCTGAGGACTGAGCCTTTACTCATATCACTTGACAGAGCCAATCCCAACCATCTAATTGCAGGAAAAACAAACCCTAAAAACTCCTAGAAGTCCACTCCTAATTTTTTGACGAATACTAACGTGCCGTTTTAACTAAATGTCGTTTACAAACCAAATTTGGTTTCACATTGACGAATTCTGCAGAAATAATTGCGTCATGGCAAACAGGTTCTTGAGCTTTTTATAATTAAAGACTGACATGTAGACTAAATCAAGTGATTGGGCCATCAGCCTACATTTTGGTAGGTGATTCATCCTCGGAAGCAAGGACATCCCTTTATGAAAGTTATTTACGATCCAGACCAAGACATCCTGCAAATTGCACTGGTCTCAGCAGTGATTGAGGAAACTACACAAATCTCCCCTGGATTAGTACTTGACTATGATGAGGACGGACGGGTGATCGGGTTAGAAATCAGGAAAGCCTCGACAAAAACAGATAGCCCATTTGCTATCTCGTTTAATGTGGGTCAGGCTAATCTCAACAAGCCTATGCCCAGCATAAAAGACTAGACAGACCTGAGATTCAGGGTTTCTGTAAATTTTTAATTGTCTTGTTTTTAGGGTGCTTTTGAGTTTGTGGATGAGATCGCACCCCCTATACTTCCTCACATCACACCCCATGCATTTTTCGCATAAAACACATCCGCTTAAGCCACTCAAAAGTCAGCAAGTCATGACTTTCGACCTCTCATAAAGAGATATAAACAACACTTCAGCGCAGAAAAATTTTTGTGGGCATCCATTGAGGATAATTAGAAAAATAAGAAGCGTTGGGATTTGTTACCATCACATATCGTGCCGACATCTACCACCCAATCTCACTTGAGACAGTTCCATGAATAAGCCTGTGCGAATTTTAATGTGTTCTCCACAGCACTACGACGTTGATTATGTAATCAACCCGTGGATGGAGGGCAATATCCATCGGTCATCGCGAGACCTGGCCCAGGAGCAATGGCAGCAGCTGTATAGCATTCTTAAAGACCACGCAACGGTAGAACTGGTAGAACCTCAGCCCGGCTGGCCAGATATGGTATTCACGGCAAATGCGGGCCTCATACTCGACAATGCCGTTGTGCTCAGTCGCTTTTTCCATCCCGAACGGCAGGGAGAAGAACCCCATTTTCAACAATGGTTTGCTGACCAGGGTTATACCGTCCACACTCTGCCCAGCAGTTTGCCCTTTGAAGGGGCTGGCGATGCCCTGATTGATCGCGCTGGCGGTTATTTATGGGCCGGATATGGTTTTCGCTCAGAGCTGGACTCCCACCCTTATCTGGCCCAGTGGCTCAATGTTGAGGTTCTATCTCTGCGGCTGATTGACCACCGGTTCTATCATCTGGATACCTGTTTTTGCCCGCTGACCAATGGGGATTTACTCTATTATCCCCCTGCCTTTGATACCTACTCCAACCACCTGATTGAGCGCCGCATCCCAGTAGAAAAGCGTATTGCAGTGGATGAAGTAGATGCTGTCAACTTTGCCTGCAATGCGGTGAATGTTGGCCAGACAGTTGTCATGAATAGCGCCAGCGCCAGTCTGCAACAGATTTTGGCAGAACGCGGATTTACGGTTGTTGAAACTTCACTCACCGAATTTCTAAAGGCAGGCGGAGCGGCAAAGTGTTTAACCTTAAATATAACAGAACCCCGACAAGACTCTCCTCAGGCGTCATCGATTCAAAACCGCACTATTCATCTGGAAGGTCATTTACTTGATTCTGGTTTGGTCAACCGTGCCCTGGACACCATTGTGTCTGGCGGTGGTAGTTTTCAAGTGCTGAATTTTGACCTGGGCAAACAGCGTCAAGATCTGTCCACCGCCAAGGTGAAGGTATCTGCCCCCGATGCAACGGTGATCGAAGATATTATGGGGCAGTTGGTGGATTTGGGGGCTGTTGTCACTTCCGAGGATGCCTCCGCTGACGCCCATTTAGAACCGGTGGTGCAGACGGGGGTGGCTCCTGATGACTTTTATGTCACCGCTATCTATTCCACAGAGGTGTCTGTCGGTGGACAGTGGATTAAGGTACAGGGACAACGAATGGATGGGGCCATTGCCATCACTCGCACGGCAGATGGTCCGGTCGCAAACTGTAAGCTCCTGCGAGATCTGCAGAAAGGAGAATCGGTCGTTGTCGGCAGCGAAGGCATTCGGACAAAGCGGGCCACTACCACCCTCAAACAAAAGTCCACTGAGGAGTTTAGCTTTATGGGGGCAGGCGTCTCCAGCGAACGCCGGGTAGAGCTAGTGGTGGAACAAATCGCCTGGGATCTACGCCGCATCCGTGACCAGGGTGGCAAGGCAGTAGTCACAGCAGGGCCAGTGGTGATCCATACAGGAGGCAGTCAACATCTGCGCCACCTGATTCGTGAGGGCTATGTCCATGGACTGTTGGGGGGCAATGCCATCGCTGTCCACGATATTGAACAGGCCCTGATGGGTACATCCCTGGGGATGGATATGAAGCGGGGCGTTTCCGTTCACGGTGGGCATCGTCACCACCTTAAAGCCATCAATACCATTCGCCGCTGCGGCAGCATTGCCAATGCCGTGGACCAGGGCATCTTACAAAGCGGCGTCATGTACGAATGTGTCAAAAACAATGTGCCCTTTGCATTAGCAGGGTCCATTCGTGATGATGGCCCCCTGCCCGATACCCAGATGGATTTGATCCAGGCACAGGCAGACTATGCCCGTTTGATCGAGGGCGCAGATCTGATTCTGATGCTATCCACCATGCTGCATTCTATCGGTGTGGGCAATATGACCCCTGCAGGTGTGAAGATGGTTTGTGTGGATATTAATCCGGCAGTGGTGACAAAATTAAGCGATCGCGGCTCCCTAGAATCCATTGGCGTAGTCACCGACGTAGGGCTGTTTTTAAGTCTGCTAGTCAATCAGTTAAATAAACTGACAGGGGAATATGCCAGGGTTTGAGGCATCGGTGTAGTAGGTTGCAATGCGGAAAGACCATGACTCTCTATAATAGAGGGCCTTAAATACTACTTAAATTCCGTTTGCCTTTATGCCTGATTATGGGTGCTCCGACACAATCTCACCGCTATCAACAATTCGCCCCATCGGTGTCTATGCCCTGTCAGGACTAGCCGCAGATGGTGAGTGTCTTTTTTCTGTTGATGCGGTGAGGGGCTATCTCGTCTCTGTCGATCCTCGTGCCAACAACACCGTTATCCTTAATCCGCATCAGCTGGAAGATAAGGAATGGATCAATGCAGTAGGGCTATCCCTCTGGAAAGATACCTTTTGGTTTGCCAGAAATGAAGAGGTATTTTGGTGTGACCGAGCTAACACTCAAGCATCAGATCAGGCCACCCTCAAACCCAATCTGTTTGCCCAATTGTCTTACCCTGTGGCAGGTGTAGCCGTTTGGGAAACCACCGTCTATGTTAGCTGCCAAAAATCTGGCTACATTCATCTGTTTGATCGTTCCACAGGCGAGCTGTTAGGAAAATTTCCCCAGCCTGGAGTCGGTGAAGAAACCTTAGCCACCAATGCAGAGGGTCTTTGGGTCTGCGACAAAACAGAACAAACGGTTTACTGTCTGGATAAAACCACAGGCGATATTCAATTTAGCGCCCTTACCCCTTATAGCTCTCCCACGGGTATCGCGTTTCATCAGGCTGAAGCAGAGCAATCCCCTACTTGTTATGTGGTCTATGCCGATGAAGAAGCCTATATTCGCGATAATCCTAATGCCGAATCTCCCCATGAACTAACATTTCGCGATCGCACCTTTATCCATCCGCTATATTTTCACACCGATCAGGCCCAGCACTACACCCTCTCCAACGGTTATCTGGTGGAAATGTCCTATGTCGAAGAACTGCTGCCCCTGGATGCCATTACCCTCAACAACGTGGAGTGGCGGATTGCCCTACCTGCCAACACACTGCGCCAGCGCGTCCGCCACGTTGAACCTATTGGTCATCCATTTACCATCGAAGAACAGAACGGACAACAAGTGGCTGTATTTCGTTTCGACCAGATTCAGCCCTTCCAGGGTGGTCTAATCGGCTGGAAGGCCATCGTTGAAATGTATAGCCTCAAATATTCTCTCACCTCTGACGATATTGACGGGGAGAAACCACTCCCCCCCGAACTAGAGCGCTACCTGGTTGATGACGATGATCTCGCGATGGACACAGACACCATCCGCCAGGCTGCCATTGAGGCTGCAGGCACCGAAACCAATGTGTTACGGAAAATGTTGCGGATCCGCAATTATGTTTATGATCGCCTAGCCTACGGGATTCAACCCAAAATTGATACCCCCGATGTGGCGCTAGAACGGGGAACTGGCTCCTGCGGAGAATATGTGGGTGTGCTGCTGGCCCTGGCTCGCCTAAATGGCATTGCCTGCCGTACCATCGGTCGCTACAAGTGTCCGCCTCAACCTGAATATCGCCAACTGCCCCTGGAACCGGACTTTAATCATGTCTGGTTAGAATTTTACGTTCCCGACGTTGGCTGGCTACCCATGGAGTCCAATGTGGACGATGTGATTGACCGGGGTCCTTATCCTCAGCGATTTTTTATGGGATTGGCCTGGTATCACATGGAAATCGGTAAAGGGATCCCCTTTACTAAAATGACGGCTGACGACAAACCAGAAGAGTTCTCACTGCGCGATTTGGCCATTAACCATATTCGCTTTCGCATCCTTGATGAGTTAGCGCCACAGTAGCTGCAATGCCAAATATGCTAGAACGGAGGCTCAATAGCTGATTGCCGTTCTCAGGATAAGTAGGTGAACCAACGTATTGCCCACTGGCTGGAAAATAACTGGGTTACGCCTGCCTACAGTGGCTGGGTGCTCTTGGGGATTACCCTATGTTTCTTGGGGGCAGCAACTAATACCATGGCTGGCTGGCTCTATGTGATTAGCGGCGTCAGTATCGCCCTGCTCTCGGTATCATCAATGTTGCCCCAGCGGGCTCTACGGGGGTTAGTGATTAGTCGGCCAGTGCCCCGCCCGGTGTCCGCTGGAGACGCTGTATCCATGGTGGTAACGCTAAAGAATACAACGGCCCAGACCAAGGCGTTACTACAGTTTCAGGATTTAGTACCGGCTGGATTAGGGGGGATAAAGACATCTGCGATCGCAACCTTACCAGCAAAATCTCATCACACCTGGCGTTACGAAATCCCTACCCAGCGACGCGGTATCTATACCTGGCCTGAGATGCGGTTACGCACAGCGGCCCCCCTGGGTCTATTTTGGTGCAGTCGTGCTCAGCCCGCCAAAGCAAAAGCCATCGTTTATCCACAGATTTTACCCCTGGAACGCTGTCCCATAATTGACACCCTGGGGGATGAAACGGGGCGACGACAGCTCCAGAAATCTGCCATCAACGCCAGCGGCACCGAAGGCTTAACCCGAGCCCTAAGACCTTATCGGTGGGGAGATCCCACTCGACTTATCCACTGGCGCACTAGTGCCCGCTATGGAGAATTGCGGGTACGCGAACTAGAAGTACTCACCAATCATCAAAGTCTGATCATTGCCCTAGATACGTCTAATGCCTGGGACTTTGACAGCTTTGAGAGAGCCGTCATTGCTGCAGCATCGCTTTACCACTACGGTCAACAGCAGGGATTAGCTACCCAATTATGGAGTGCGAAAACAGGACTAGTGCAGGAAAAAACAGCG
>JBCCJR010000349.1:0-5867 GCA_039045805.1 Cyanobacteria bacterium P01_C01_bin.118 | reverse complement strand
TCCTCTGGACTTGAGCAGCCTTCGAGCATTTCATCGATTAGTTCATCGGCTCGATTCGGTTCTTTTTTCTTGCGTGCCATAAGGCGGTCTCCTGATGTACGTTGATTTTAGACCGCTTACACAAAATTCTGGGTAGTCTCAGCTTTTATCTGCCGGCACCCCCTCGGGTTCGACCACTACTCGCAGCACCTATAGCTGATTGGTTTACTGGTATTCCAAAGATTGTTTTTTTGGGATTTTCGAACTTGCTCTTTGGGGAAGATCTCCAAAGAAGCACTATCATAAAACAACTCAAGAGAGGAACCGATGCAGCTAAGATCCTATGTTCCTTTTGAGAATACGTAGACAACAATAATAAACTGGAACCTGTTGTGACTAGAGCAAATATGGATAGAACTATTGGACTCCAGACATTATAAATAACCAGCACAATCCAGCAACATAACCCACACAACATAGCTAGACTTGCTATTCCTGCTACCCTCAGGCGAGGCGATAGTCGAAAATTTGAAATAAATAACCCTCCAATCAGCGACCAGACTCCAATCCATAGAACCTCAATCCAAAAAGGCAGGAATTCTATAAGAGGACGTCCTTCGAGAACATAGTCGATTAGTTGACCGGTCATTTGAGCCTGCAGAATAAGGCCAGGAAGTTCTTTATCGTATGGTGTTACAAATGAGTCAAAGACTCTTGAAGACTCGGCAGCTATACCAATGAGAACTAGCTTATCTCGAATTTGTGATTCCGGAACTTCCCCTTTCAGTACTGAATTCAACGAAACTTGCTGAAAAATATCACGAATATTTCCATTGGGACCTTTAAGGTAATTTATCATTATTTGGTAGCCGCCCAAGGTTTGAAGTTGATATGGCCCAGTATCAGGAGCGAGCCTAGGAATAATGGCCTCTCCTATAAATAAATCGCTCTCCGAAAAGATTACATCGTCTAAAGCAATATCATTTTCCTTGTCCAACCCTAAGTAATACTGAGCTAGCTTAAGACTGAATGCAAATTTAGTTACGCAAGGCGAATCTTGAATTTCCTCTAAAAATAACAACTGACGACGAACTACTCCGTCTCTATCAACAAGAACATCGTTAAATCCTATCTGATCTGGTGGAGACCCAGGCGGAGAAGCTACACCTTCACTTGTTAATTTACCCTGTGTGTCAGTTCCAGGTACTTTACACGTAGTGATGAGCCGTTTATTCGTGGCCATACGCTGTTCTAACTCGGGTATTTTTGAAGAAAAGTCACGATAAATGTTTAGTCCTATAACCCGAGGATAATTGGACTCTAAAATCTGTAGTAAACGATTTAAGCGAGTATCTGATAAGGAACCGATTCCTAGATCTCCTTCCTCTAGCTGAGCTACAATGTCTTCCTCTGTTACTTTAACAATTAGTATCTTGTCATCTTTTTCATCTTTCCTAGGCTGTAATCTTGTCATGGAATCATAGGCCCAAAGCTCCATAGGCTGGAAGACTCCCGCAAAACTCCCTATCGTCACAACAGCAGTTACCAAGAAACTTGTCATGACCGCAAGCGAGAGACTAGGCTTTTTATAGGTTAAAGCTTCCAATCGCTTTGTTTCTTTTTGCTGATATGCTTGACTAGCAGCAATATAGTCAGATTGAAGCTCAGTTGGTGCTGGTTCTTTGTTGACACCTTCCAGCAACCACTGTTCAGAATCTTTCAAGGCACTTCCTCTAAGCAGAAAGCTCTTATCTCTTTCATTTCTCTCCCATTCAAGTGCCTGAGTCAAAAGACGTGTGTGTAATTGAGTCCAAGCCAAGTCATAATTTATTGCTTCAATCAGGGTTTGAAAAGAGTCGTCGAAGTCAAAGGTGTCATGCTCGAAGGATATCCACTGAGTTTGTCTGATGATAGGGTGTATGTTTCGTTCTCTAGTGTCGGGTTCACGCCAACAAATAGGAATAATACGTTTGTTGTATCTGATTGCTTGCTCGAGGCACCCAAGAGTCTGGTGAGATTTAAGCGAATCTGGACTAACAATGAAAACAATGTTGTTAGATGACTCAATTGCAGTATCAATAGCTTTTTGCCAATCAGAGCCAGGTAAAATGTCTTCCCAATCTACCCAGATACTATAATCTTGCTGTGTTAGTGCGTCGTAAAGTCTTTTGACAAAGACTTTGTCCTTAGGATGAAACGCTAGAAATATATCGAATTTGCCAAGTGATTTTATTTGACGATCAATTTCTGCTTTTTCCCGACGCTGTCCTCCAGCATAACGGGCTGCTATGCTTTCTTCTAAGAATTCCATAGCCTCTTGGAATGCCGTATTGTAGCGTTCTGCCCAAGCTTCATTACATTTATTTTGGTCTCGCCAGTCCCAAATAAATGTTAGTTCTGGATCACGTAATAGTTCTGCTTTTCCTGTCTGATAAAGTCTTGCAGTTTCTGATAAACGATAATACAGATTAGATGAGTGTTCTTCTTCCTCAATCCAGTTTCTTAACCGAACCCAACCTCGTATTAGACTCTCGTGAGATATGTCTATAATTTTCTCCTCCGTCAGCGTTACTTCCAACGGAGGCATTAAAAATGCTCGATGAGGCGCACGAAATTCATCAACAACGGCAATAATCTCTTCCAAACTGGTCTCTGCTAAGGCAGAGATTTCACCAAGCGGTGTTGGTCTGCGAATTCCCTGATAATTCGCACTCCGATCCGTTAGCCGCTTAAACAATATTTTCGCAATGTATCGCGACCGATCATCCAGTAGCCCCTCATAAATCTGATCCGCATGACGCGATAGGGCCGTCGCCATCCCACCAATCGCCTCATAATGCTCCATATCAATCGGAGCCTGGGGCGTCCCCTGTTCCTCCCAATAATCCCATGTGCGCATCAACGCATGTTGCAAAATTGGCAACTGGTCTGGGTTATCCCCCACATCATTCAACAACCGATTTACCAACTGCGGCGTAATCGTCGCCCCACCCACCGCCACCGGACCCTCAATTGCCCGCCGCAGCTGCCCTCGAGTCAACCTCGGGATCAAATACTGACTCTCATTTAACGCCTCTGGCAAATCACGAAACTGGGCACAGTCCCCCAAAAAGTCCGACCGCATTGTCAGCACCACAAAAATCGGCACCTCCCACTGCTTAGCCGCCGCCAGCAACATTTTCACAAACGCCGCCGCCTCATCCTCAGCTTCGATGGATTTCGCCTGCTGCTTAAACCGAAAAATCTCCTCAAACTGGTCCACCACCACCAGTAAATTCTCATGGGACTCCATCCTCGCCTGCTGGGTGACCTCTACCAGCCCCAAGGCCCCTCGCCGCAGCGTACTCTCCGTCAGAGCCGTACGGATCACCGCATCATCACTGGTGGGCTCCACCCCAAACACCTCTGGATCATTTAGCGCCATCGCCAGATTGCCAATGGGCGCATTTCCCGGTCGCAAAATCGCCACCCGCCAGCCAGAGCTGGCATCAGCCAAAAAGCCACTATATAGAGACGGTAGCAATCCCGCCCGCACCAGCGACGACTTACCACTGCCGGAGGTACCCACCACACCTAAAAAGTGAGTACGGCCTAGTCGCACCAATAGCTCATCTGCCTGGCCCTCACGGCCAAAAAATAGATGCTCCTCGTCTAAATCAAAGGGACGTAGTCCTGGAAATGGATTAGTTCTGGTAGATGCTTGCACCATGGTTATGCCCCTCCCATTAGTGGAGCCAAGAACGACTCCAATAGCCCTGGATTAAATGTCTGCAGACCATCGATTACCGGCACATCTGACGCCGAGAAACTTTGTTTATTGGGTCGTTGTGGACCTGCTACATACACCGCCTTAGCGATCAATGGCTGCGGTCGATCGTAGAGGCTTTTTCGCAGGGCATTTAGCCGTCGCTTTAGCCACAGTCCGTTGGCCTGACCGTAGTAAATCAGTACCCCCTGACATTGCTTAATCAAGGCTTCCGATGCGCTCAGATTGTTACTGGCATAATCCGGCAGCACCACCTCAACTTGCTGGTCTAACCACTCATATAACGGCTCAATCTCAGCGGCATCCAGATCTCGCTGGTCACAGTCCAAATAGACCCGCCGTCCGCTGACCACTGGCTCCATCACTGGTTGAGTCAGACGATCCTGAATAATCGTTTTGAGTGCCTCAAGGGAGGTACTAATAAATTCCGGCTGCCGTTGCAGCTCGGCCAAAAAGGTGTCTCCGTCCCCAATTTCCGCTTTGGGTGGCATCCACAGGATGCGACTGATGTCCTGCTGTTCCTGACAGCACCGGGAAGCAATCTCAACCTGCTCCTGACTACGGGCAGCCAGCAGGTTTTGTAATGCCTGACTTGATGGGGATTCGTTAGGCGCAGTCCCCTGGGGGCTGACTAAATGAATCGACATCACGCACTGGGCCAGGTTTTCTTGCACCCGCTGGGCAAAGTCCGGCGTCATCGGCAGCGGTTGATCCGGTAATACCTGATGCCCCTCCATGGTTAGCTCTCGCCGAATGCGGTCCCTGGCATCGCTAAGATCGTAGGTGGTTTCCGCCAGATAGATGGTTTTACCAGCAGGTGTCTGAGGGATAACGGGTTCAGTCGGCACAGACCCAAATAAGGACATCATCATGGGGGGAGCCTGGCTGGTTTCAGACAATGCATCCAGGATTTTTAGAGTTTGATGAATGTCATAGGCTAGGTCATTTAGCCGGGCATAGAACTTTTGTTCTTGCTCCAGGCCATAGGTTTTGTCAAACTCCTGAGGCCGTCCCGCAGCATCAAATTCAAAGAACTCATACCCGATAAATGCTTCAAACTGCGATGGGTACTCTTCCCTTGGCACAAAGGTCTTGACCACCTTAAATAAACGGGCCTTGTTATTTCCAATTTTTAGCCCCCCGGTTTGCTCTAGGGCAGTTTGGCAAAAATGATTTAGCTCCCGCACGCACCACTCAGATTTTAGATATCGCGGTGACAGAATAGATACCAGCAATCCAGAATTTTCAAGTGTTTCAGTAATGGCGTCACTAAAATAATCGTTGCCCTTTAGCTTTGGATCACGCCAAATTCTAGGAGGCTCTCCCAAAAGCTGCGACAGCCGAATCGTCAATGCTGTATGAAACGTGGAAATCCATCCCTCTTGCTCAGGATTTAGGGATTGATTATCTATATGGGCATAGCTAATGAACAGATCCTTCTCAAAATCCATCCTGGCGACGATTAAGGGGGCTAGTTATCAGATTAAGTCATTGATCCGAAGTTAGTCATCCAATACTACAAATTCTTTAGTAATGAAATTGATGGGACCGCAAAGTAACACAGTATTTTGCGGCTTGGCGATACCTGGTTCCCCTAAAGCCCTCCGGGCATGGGCTAAAGCCTAAGGCCAGGGGAACCGCTGTCATCATGCTCGATGCAAAGAGTCTCTTTCTCTTAAATAACAACAGCCCACTATCCAGTCAGCGCTTCCTGAGCGGAGTCGAAGGGAACGCGGGTCCGCTCCGCTGGCTTCGACTTCGCTCAGTCAGTGGAGCCTATTAGCGATCGCAACAGTTTTTGTCATTATGCATTCTTCTACCCATTAATCTGTCAAATCCTAACTTTTAGGCAAAAGAGTTTCTCAGCTCAGCTATCAGCACCCCGACTCGCCACCCACCGCCTTAATCAAACTAACCAAATTTCCCGAACTAATCAGTTCTAAGATAATTACCGCCGACTTTTCAGGAAATATTCAGCAAAGTATCGTTCAATAACACTCGTGGAAGTCAACCTTCCTGGCTGCAATCTATAAATCACCCCAGATTACCTAACCTATGGTCCAGTCAATCCCCGTTCCACAAACACTGCCCAGTTTTGAAGCTGCCCTCGGTCAACCCCTGG
>JBCCJR010000348.1:0-5882 GCA_039045805.1 Cyanobacteria bacterium P01_C01_bin.118 | reverse complement strand
GAAGCTGGGTCGTCGTTTATCGTAGAACTTACCGGTAAATCCAGAGATGGATATTGGACCAGATATGAAAAATATGGCATCCAAGAAGATGACCTAAAGGATGTTCTCTATGATCAAGTCTACACGTTGATCAAGGCTTGGATGGCAACAAACGAAGGTGGCAGCTAAAAGCACTAAGAACATCACGATATACTCTGCATCAGCCTTGATAATATCGCTGTTCGAGCCAGGTGCGTACCTCCGCTTCTGATAGTCCGTCTAACTGTTGTTCTGTGACTGGATCATAAACACTGTATACAGTCTGGCCGTTACTGTTGCATTGTTGATTAATCACGGGCTCCGCAGACCCCGTCGCCAATTTTAAAGCTGACTTCCAGAAAGACTTTGATGACAGTCTAACGCGCTGCCAATAGTTTCCGATCCAAGACTTTTGCTCTTTAGATGGATAACTATCTAAAACAATAACCTGGGGTTCAGATACCTGACGTCGAAATTTCATGGGCCTTCATTTCCTTCGAGTTGCGTATGGCCCTATTTTTGCTAAAAAAATGTAACCAGAACAGATGCAGTTGAGCTAAATTGATATGGATACAGTTTAGGTAATAAAAACTGTACTGGTTATTTTTGTTTTCAACTGTACAGGCACCCTTAAGGATGGATCGACAATGGCCAATCCCATAGCGACTCAACTCTCCCCTCTGAAATCCACTACAGAGCAAAGTCTGTATGAACAGGTGGCCGATCGGATTCAAGCCCTGATCCGTGAGGGTACGCTGGCCCCAGGGGATCGACTGCCGTCTGTGCGTAAACTTAAGCAACAGCTGTCGGTGAGTATGTCCACCGTGCTAGAAGCCTACCGCCTGCTAGAAGATCGGGGGTTTATTGTAGCCCGCCCTCAGTCAGGGTACTACGTTAAAACAACGGCGCTAACGGCGCTGCCGGATGAGCCTTCCCAGTCTGCGCCACCAGCCCAGGTGCGGCCTGTGGATATTTCTTTGATGTTGCGGCTGCTGCGGATGGATCTCTCCCCTGATGCTATTCATCTGGGGACGGCGGTACCAGGGGTGGAGCACTTTCCCCTGAATACTCTAAATCGGCTGATGGGGCAGGTGATGCGGGCGGACCCGATGGCGGTACATACCTACAATATAGTGCCGGGTTGTGAACCGCTGCGCCGGGAAGTGGCTAAACGAATGCTGAATGCGGGCTGCTCGGTGACGCCGGATCAGATTATTGCCACAGCGGGAACGACGGAGGCTTACTACCTGGCCCTGCGGACGGTGACCCAACCGGGGGATACGGTGGTGATTGAGTCGCCTGCCTACTATGCGGTGTTAGAGGCGATGAACTCTCTGGGGTTAAATGCGTTGGAACTACCCACCCATCCCCAGGAGGGGATTTCGCTGAGTGCTTTCCAATCTGCTTTGGAACATCAGTCGGTGGCGGCCTGCTTTTTGGTGTCGAATTTTAGTAATCCCATTGGTAGTTGCATGGGCGATCGCAAAAAAAAGGCCCTGGTGGATCTGCTTAACCAGTACGACATTCCCCTGATTGAAGACGACATTTACGGAGAGCTTAATTTCGAGGGCAGTCGACCCAAGGCGATCAAAGCCTTTGATACCGAAAGCCGGGTAATCTATTGTTCTTCGGTAAGTAAAACTCTATCCCCTGGGCTGCGAGTGGGCTGGTGTATTCCAGGACGATATCAGCAACAGGTGGAGCATATGAAAGTTGTTGTCAGCCATATGACCGCCACCGCCCCCCAGCTGGCCGTAGCTGCCTTTTTTGCCAATGGTGGCTATGATCGACACCTGCGCACGTTACGCCGGGCCTATCAACAACAAATGAACCGGATGCATCAGGCGATTCTGGATTATTTTCCCGCTGAGACACGGGTAACTCGACCCAGGGGAGGCCATGTGCTATGGGTCGAAATTACCGGTGGGTTTAATGCCCTGGAACTGTTTGAAGAAGCGCTTCAACACCACATTAGTATTGCCCCTGGCCCGATGTTTTCTGCATCGGATTCATATAAGAATTGTTTTCGGTTAAATACAGGCTTACCCTGGTCAGATGAGATTGATCAGGCCATGAAAACGTTAGGTCATTTGGCAAAAAAACAACTGGCCCGAAAGATTTTAGCCAGTTAACCCAATTGATTGTTTTTGCTGTACAACAGTCGATTTTCTTCAATCTGATGCAGGTTCTCTTCTGCCCATAATTTGGCCGCTTGAACGATAGGTAACAGACTTTTGCCGAGTTCAGTCAGTTGGTATTCAGTTTTTATCGGAAGTACGTCCGAATACAGGGTTCGCATCACCAGACCATCTCGTTCTAACTTACGCAGCGTCTGGGTCAACATTTTCTGTGAAATCCCTTCGCAGAATCTTTTCAGTTCACCAAAACGCATTACCTTGTCTTCTAGTGCTCCAATAATCAACGAAACCCACTTTTCGCCAATCAATGCCAGTACCTCTCTGGATGGGCAGATTGCTGCATAGACATTGGGTTTGAGTTCTCGATTTTGATGTTTAACCAAGCTAGTTACCTCCAGGTACCTAATTTACATCAGATACCAAGATAGTTATAGTTCACCTACACAACTATCAAACATACTTGGCCTGCTTGGAGACTATTTATGAAAATTGCTATCTTGGGGTTTGGCCATGTTGGTAAACAGCTCGCTAATTTATTTAGTAAGGCTGGACACGAGATTATTATCGGTTTACGTTCGATTCCAAACCAAGAATTTCCCTATTCCTTTGCGACTTTCAAAAAGGCTGTCGTAGACGCAGACATTATCGAGATCGCACTTCCTTTTAATGCTTGTGCTGATGTATTACCAGAACTAGCTGAAGCGACAAAAGAGAAAGTCGTCATCGATAGTACCAATCCATTGAATGCGGACTGGTCGCCGAAATTGCTCGGGCAGGAAAACTCAGCATCGGAAGAAATCAGTCGCTTACTGCCAGAGGCCCACGTTGTCAAAGCATTCAACACCATCTTTGCTGATGTGATGAATCGACCTTTGAAAGATGGACAAGCGATTACTGCATTTATTGCAGGAGACAATGCTGAGGCTAAACAAAAGGTTATCGCGCTTGCGAGTGATATCGGATATTCACCCATTGATACCGGCTTACTTTACACAGCTCGCTATCTCGAAAGTATGGCACACCTTAATATCCAGCTAGCGGTTGGTCAAGGGGGCGGCACAAACGCAGCCTTTATCTATCTTCAACAAAAAAGTGATTAAGTCATTAAGGGCAAATATTTGCAGACGGCTAACTATTTAGAGTGAAAGTAATCACGGCGTCTAAAGGGCATAAATTTGCTGCTTACCCCTGTATCTGCCTAGGTCTTTTGTTTAGGCAGATGTTAAGAGAAATCGTCTTGGAGTGATGAAACTATGCCATAACGACACTATCTAGATCGATTGGCATCGTTATGGCATAACCTTTTGCTTTACTGTTTGATCATCGTAAAATAGCTCGTCATTAGCGCCCGATACAGAGGAATGTGGTTAGAGAGTAAGTTACCCAGTCCTTCAATATCATTACGCCAATCACGGTGAAGTTCGCAAGCCACGGCAAACCAATTCAATAACTGTGCTCCCGCATTATTCATGCGGATCCAAGCAGCTTCTCGCACCCCTTCGTTGAAGGTGCCAGAGGCATCTGTAACCACAAAGACCTCATATCCAGCCTGGATAGCGGAGAGAGTAACGCAGGCGACACACACATCGGTGACCACCCCAGCAATAATCAATTGTCTGCGTCCTGTATCTTTAACGGCTTGGACAAAGTCATCGTTGTCCCAGGCGTTAATCTGTCCAGGGCGAGCAATATACGGAGCCTCTGGAAACATCTCTTTTAATTCTGGAATCATGGGGCCATTAGGACCATTCTCAAAACTAGTGCTTAAGACCGTTGGCAAGTTGAAAAACTTCGCGATATCGGCGAGAGCGAGGACATTATTCTTGAACTCATTGGGAGGATAATCCTGAACCAAAGACACTAGGCCAGCTTGATGATCGACGAGTAAGACCGCTGCCTCATCCTTGGACAGGCGCTTGTACTGAAACGGAGTAACCATACTGTTCCTCGATTAAAGTTAAAGAATGGGACAAATGCCGTAACACACTAGAAATTTACAGAGATTCCAGTGTTGGGACACCCACCTTTAGAGTTGTCCTGCCCTAAGTTGATGCTCAGGGATAACCTAAACCAGGGTATGGGTCGAGAGAAATTGCTCATGACAGCGATGATGGCAACGTAAAGACTTTGCCCCTAACTACAGAATGGGTCAAAACTCAACGACGGACGGAGATTGCATTGACGCCGAAGGGTTTCTAACTCAGCCCTATCTAGATTCTCTAGGGACTGAACCGTCTCAGTTCACAATTGTCAGAAACCTTCCATCAGATTGATAGGAGATCGCAGAAGACAAACATTTTTGTAGGGTGATCGCAAGGGTTGCAAGTTTTACAACCCTTGCGATGTCAAAAAGCCTGAACGTCAGAATTGAACTACATTATCTGATTAGGAGGCGCTAGTCTGCCAATCAGTTTTAGGGTCTTGGCTATGTCCTGTCTTTTCAAGTTCGAACTCTAGTTCTTTGTTGAGGAAATAGTTTAAGAATGTGCGAATCACAGCGACACCAGCCAGTTTGCCAAGGGTCTCTAGAGTCGGGGCTGTGGTGGTGGCAAGGATATCAGCTCCCAGCTGAAACTCCAGTGCTAATGCTAACCATAGACCAAACTCTAGGCGAACCGGGTTAAAGGGAAACCGCTGGCGACTGCGTTGACGACGTAAGGAAAAAGACATTCGTAATGCTTTCAACAATCCAATCAAAACACAGAAAACTGCGATCGCTTCACATAGCAGTTTGGCTACCGCTACAACATGGGTCAAACCACTTTCAAAAAGTTCTAGAAATTCCATCAGTTCAATCTCCACACACTACCTATGTCCGCTTGCCATAGAGCCATGGCCGAAATAGTCGAGTTAGCTGGGGCATCACCAAATATGTCAACGCTGTCACCACCAGGCCACTGCTTACCATTAGCCGCATCAAAAAAGGCAATTGGGTATAAAAGTCAGCCAATAACGTGCTTAAGGTTCCGACTGCCAGGCATACGCCAATCCAGGTCACTACAGCCATCTTGTAACGAGGTGGCGGTGGGGTTCCTTGTCCCAGACTGGGAAGATAAAACCAGGTCTCTAGGCCTGTGAGCACTTGTACGGTCTCATCAGTACGAATCAGGGGATGGACCCGTTCAAGCCAGTCTTTGCGGACATCAGAGTCCAGCCATATTTGCAGATGGTCAATATGGTCGAATTGCAAAACAATAATGTAATTGGGGTTTTTACCTGCTTGAGGCCGCAAAATACTGACGCCCAAATGGCCCTCAAACTGACGCGCAGCGGCAGAGATGCCCTTAATCCATTCCTCGTAGCCCTGGGTTCGTCCTGGTTTGACTTGATGCGTGATCATCGCTGTCACATGGTGATAGCTATCAGTTATGGGTTGATTCATGGGTAGGATTACGGCTCAACATAAGTCTTTTACTTTGATATTTCGAAGACAATAGACAGTTCAAAACATTGTGCTTTTGATGATGTGCAAAACTAGCTCAATTTGCGAGAGATTGTTCCTATGTAGAGTAAAGTTTTGGGTTACTTCTAAACCCTACGGCATTGAGATTTGAACGCACCCGTCTGCCAGTGTGTTCTCCTTCCCATAAACACGGATTTTCATGTTAGGGAATCCACCCTAAATCTACCCAGGATTTAAAAATGGTGATATGGGTAAAAGGGTTAAATAGCTTGAGTTTGACTGCCTTCAAGGAAGTTTACACAGGTAAATTTTCAGGGGGTATT
>JBCCJR010000347.1:0-5895 GCA_039045805.1 Cyanobacteria bacterium P01_C01_bin.118 | reverse complement strand
CCTGTCAGCCTGGATATTTGGCCAGCCCAACAGCATCAGCTCAAAATAGAGATTGTCTTTGGTCCCGCTGCGCTGATGAGCTACTATCAGCGCATTGTTGAGCGTCTGTCGCCCCAGGCACTGAGCTCGTTTAACAAATTTATTGAACTCTCCTACTTTGGTCTGTTTGGTAACCATGCTGACTCTCCTCAGAAGGCACTTAGCCAAATTTTGAGCCGTAAACGCACTTCACCGCCATCTGTTGAACGGATTACCGATCGTTTTTTGGCTGCGTCAGATCTTTTAGGCTCTCGCCTGATGGTCGAGAAGTCAATGACCGCAGACATGTATCCAATCATTGATCAGATATTGGGCTGTCCTTACAGTGGTCGAGTGCGACGAACCTATCTGGAGCGTAAGGTCCTAGATCTAGTGACCCTAAAGCTCAATAATTTGGAACATTGGAGAACTCCCTCCTATCCGCTCAAATTTGAGGATTTAGATGGCATTTATCAAGCTGGTAACATTTTAGCTAGCCAGCTGCAAACTCCACCGTCTATTGAGTCATTGGCAAAGCAGGTAGGGCTTAATCGGTTGAAGCTAAACCAAGGCTTTCATCATCTCTATGGCACTACTCCCTTTCGGTACCTGCGCACCTGTCGTCTGGAACTAGCATTCCATTTGTTATTCACCTCGGAGCTAGCGGTTGAAGAGATCGCCTACAGGGTGGGATATACGAATCGCAGTCGTTTTGCCACCGCATTTCGGAAGCAGTTTGGGCTTAATCCAAAAATCTTTCAACTTCAGCTTGACAATATTGCTCATGTTTCTTGAAGCCATTGGGAACTGCTACATAAACTAATGGCGGCAAAATAATGCGTTTGGGGCGCAAACTTTAGAGAGCAAATCAGTACTCTAGCCAAAAATGATTTGCTTTATGAGACTATACATTTTTTCAACTCCTTTGATGGTCCTTGGCTTTGTTGCGATCGCACAGCCCGTACCTGCAAGCCATGGCGTGCCATCGCAACCAACGTCGGACAATGTATCTAATCTTTTAATAGCCCAGACAGAAGAGGCTTCAGAAGGTGACATAGCGGACGATAATCAACCCCTTCGGATTATTGTTACCAGTGAACGGGTTGAAGAAAATATCCAGGATATCCCTGGCAGTGTAACCGCCATTACATCTCAGGAATTTGAAGATTCCGGCATTCGCTCACCCCAGGAAGTGTCACGCCTGGTTCCAAATTTTTCTACCTTTGCCAACGGTCCCCGCTCCAATAACCCGGTTTATAACATTCGAGGGTTGGCCAACGATCTTAACGTGGTGGGTGTGGGACAGTCTTCGGTGGGCATTTACATCGATGATGTGCCTGTGGATATTCTGACATCGGAGACAGCCCTGTACGATATTGAACGCGTTGAAGTGCTGCGAGGTCCCCAGGGCACATTGTACGGGCGTAATTCTCAAGGGGGCGTCGTTAACATTATCACCAAGGCACCGGATGAGGTGTTTCGATTTAATGGTCTGGCCACGGTAGGCACAGAGAACCTGCTTGAAGCTCAACTATCTGCCAGTGGACCGATCAATGATGAACTGTTTTTCTCCTTAGGCGGTTCTTATTTTGAATCTGATGGATTTATAGAGAATGTCTTTTTAGATGAAGATGCCGACAGGCGCGAAGATTATGGAGTTCGTGGCCAGCTTCGCTGGCTTCCATCCGATCGGTGGGATGTGCGTCTGGGGGCAGACTACGAAGAATTTGATGACGGCAGCACCTTTGGCACCCTGATTGGTGCCGATGACCCCAGAGAAGTACAAGAAGATTTTCTGGGCTTTAATAAGGTAGAAAGAAATTCTCAGTTTCTTAGGGCCCGCTACGCTGGGTCAGATATTGTTGTTACTTCGATTTCAGGCAGACGGCAGTGGGATCAGGAGAACGCTACAGACTCAGATTTTAGTGCCTTTGATGCCGCCGTTGGCGAGGCCGATCTTGCAACGGAGCAGTATACTCAGGAATTGCGGCTCCAGTCATCGCCTGACAATGGACGCTGGCGTTGGCTGGTGGGTGGATTTTTTGAACATGAGGACTCCGAGCTATCGGGGGGGGTAAAATTTGGGGCTGCCGGGGCCAATCCTGGCTTTGGGCTGTTTGAAGACAGCGTCCTGAGCAATTTTGGTGAGTTTGAAGACACCACCTATGCTGCGTTTGCCCAAAGTAGCTACGATTTGACCGACAAGCTGGCGGTAACGGCTGGACTGCGCTTTGAGCACCGTGATTTTAGTATGGATCGGCGTTCTACCCTGACCTTTAATGATGTTGTGACGCCCCTGGTTCCAGATTACTCAGTTGACGCCAGCGAAAGTATATGGCTGCCAAAGGCTGCCCTCGAATATCGCTTTCAGCCCAATGTACTTGCCTACGCCAGCGTTAGTCGGGGGTATAAACCAGGGGGATTTAATATTATTTCCGATCTGCCTGAAGCAGCGGAGTTTGACTCTGAAACAAGTTTGGCCTACGAGGTGGGTGTAAAAACTTCCTGGCTTGATCAGCGACTGTTGGCAAATCTCTCATTTTTCAAAACCGACCTTGAGGATTATCAAATTGTTGGGTTTGATTTGCCCAATTTGGTGACTACCGTGCTAAACGCCACCAGTGCGGACATTTGGGGGATTGAGCTAGATCTAAGGGCAAAGCCTACCGAGCGCATCGATTTAATTGCTAGTTTTGGCTATCTAAATACCGAATTTCAGGAATTTACAGATGCCATTACGGGTCGAGATTTATCGGGCAATCAGCTGCCCAACTCGCCTGAATATACCTATGCCCTAGCCGCACAGTACCGAGATCCCGGTGGATTCTTTGGACGGTTTGAGCTGAGTGGATTTGGTACCTACTTTTTTGATCAGACCAATGACGCGAAGCAGAATCCCTTTGCCTTGGTCAATGTCCGTTTGGGATATGAGTTTGATGATTTTGGTGTTTATTTATATGCCAACAATTTGTTTGACCAAGACTACTTTACGACGGCATTAAATACCGGCACTGGACAGTTCGCAGGGTATCCCGGTGACGGCCAGGTGTTTGGCCTACAGGTCAGAGGTCAGTTCTAAACAGTATTTTTCTGCTCAAAGAGGTTGTTTTATGACGCTTTCAATTATTGTCGGTGGTGCAATTACGTCCTTTATATTCTGTCTTCTTGTCCTGGTATCGTGGCGATTTACGCCGGAAGCCTGGCTTTCAGACCTAACTGAAGGAAAGATCAAGTCTCCCCCAACCTGGTCAACCTATACGGTCTTTGCGGTCATTTTGTTTACCATACTGGCAGGAACCACTATCACAGCTGGGTGGGTGGCATCGGTTTATGATGCTAGTTTCTACGAACGGCTAATAGTGGCCTGGCTGGTGATTGTCATCCTCAATGTGGTGGATCTTGTTGTTATCGACCTGCTGATTTATACCTGGATCTATCCCTCATGGATGAGAGTTGACGGAATTGAACCACTCCATCAACCCTGGGCGCATGTTAAAGCAGGGTTAGTGGGGCTGGTGATTGGTGTCCCTATGGCTGCGATCGCAGCTGGACTGACAGTTTTTGTTTAATCCTCTTTTGAGGATAGGAAAGCTGATGATAAGGGCCTCTTTTCTTCTCATTGCAGGTGTATCTTGTTTTCTGTTGAACAGATATACCTGTTTTGCCTAGCTTCATTGTGCCAGCCGTCAAACCGAAATGCCTTATAATGCAAGTTATTCTCATTAACAGCATCTGTTTGCATTTACCGTCACTATGGCAACGCGACTGGTCTTAAATTCTTGGAAAGATTGGCTTCTGTCTGGCAGCCCCAGTGATACTCGGCTGTTGCATGCAGATGTATCAGATCGCATTTTAGTGTTTCCACCGGACTTGAGCCAGGGCTATTTTCAAGAAATTTTGCTGCCAGACGACTTGTTCCTCTATATCCACGACTACAGTCTGAACCGAGACTTAATGACAGATGTCAGTGAAGGAGATCGACTGGAGTTTGATTTTCCCATAGTTGGTTCCGGCAAAGGATACGGTTTTGTAGTTCCTTACTTTGGTTGGAAAAACTTAGCATTCAGACGAGCCAAAAAACGATTCTTCAAAGTTGAGATTTTTTTCAAACGACCGACGCTCCATAAATACTTGCAAGCATTTATGGAGCGGTTATCACCTCAAACCCGAAGTACTGCTGAAAAACTTATTCGATTGATGTACTGCTACCATGGTGGCGGCTCAAGCTCAACTCCGGTTGGCATGCTAAACCGGATCTTTGATCGTTCGAATGCGCAAGATTCCCACTTTATCTTCGAGCAAGTTGCGAATAAGACTCTTTATTTCGATGCGCTTGATCTTAGTTACGCAACCTGTCGTCCAGTAACGCCGATTATGCAGCAGTTGATGGGGCAGATTCTCAGTTGCCCTTACCAGGGGACAACCCGTCGCACCTATCTGGAGCAAAAAGCGCTGCAGCTTGTATCCCTGCGTTTAGAGGCGATGGGACAGCCGCAATCGACCAAATTTGACCTTTCCTGCATTTACCAGGCAGCTGCCATCTTAAGAAAAGATTTGATCAATCCGCCCACCGTACAAGCCCTTGCTCGCCAGGTAGGTACAAATCGGCTTTATTTGAATAAAGGGTTTGCTCAGGTGTACGGCACGACACCCTATGGTTATCTACGCAGCTGTCGTATGTGGTACGCTCGACGGCTATTGATGACCTCAGACCTTTCCATTAGTGATGTAGCGACCGAAGCAGGCTATAGCTGCCGCAGCCACTTTGCCATAGCCTTCCGTCAACTGACGGGTATGAATCCTAAAGCTTTTCAGATGACAGCCTGGCAACGTGCCAGCTAGACTTTGCTCAATAAAAAATTGCGTTTGGGCTTCAAAATCTCTAGAACGCGATCGATTTGTCCCATAGCCTAATTGACAATAATTTGCTTCAGCTTGATGTTATGGCGGTGTCTGCCAGCTGAGCTTTAGTTGTGGTGTGAGGACATAATGGGAAAGTTGTTACTAAATTGGAATCTTTGTATGATTTTAGCTGTGGTGGCAGCTTATCTGGCAACACCACACAAAGCATTAGGACAAACGGTTGAGTTGGGCCACACTCAGATTTTGGCTCAAACACTAGAGGACATAGAAGATCTTGGCGAAGAGTCGGAAGAGGAGGAAACAGACGACACAGAGGGAGAATCTCTGCGGATTGTTGTAACGGGTGAAGAGGGCAGTCGCTACGTGGCACCCAGTGCCACTACCGGTACCCGCACGGATACACCGCTGCGCGATATTCCCCAATCGATTCAGGTGATTCCTCGCAAGGTGCTGGAAGACCAGCAGGTGATCCGCTTAGAAGATGCCCTGCGTAATGTCAGTGGTGTGACTCCGTCTGGCAACGATCCCAGGGGGCCACGGTTTAATTTGCGGGGTTTTAATGACGCCACCATCTTGCGAGATGGTTTTCGCCTCAGTGGAACTAACTCAAATCTGGTTCCTCAGGATTTATCCAATATCGAGCAGATTGAGGTACTCAAAGGGCCTGCGGCAATCGTATTTGGTGCGGTAGAACCGGGGGGTGCGATTAACCTGGTTACCAAGCAACCCTTGAGTGAACCATTTTATGAGGTGGGTTTACGGGTAGGGAATCGAGGTCTGATTGAGCCCAGCGTGGATATCTCAGGTCCACTCACCGAGGATGGGCGTGTGCTCTATCGGCTGAATGCGCTATACCGCAATGAAGACAGTTTTCGAGATTTTGACCCCGATGTTGAGCGGTTTTTTATTGCTCCAGTGGTGAGCTGGGCCATTAGCGATCGCACCGACCTCACCGTTGATTTTGAATATATTGACCAGCAGAACCCAGGGGACTTTGGCATAGCCGCCATTGGT
>JBCCJR010000346.1:0-5895 GCA_039045805.1 Cyanobacteria bacterium P01_C01_bin.118 | reverse complement strand
TGCCATAGGGAGGCAAACTTAGGACCGTGGTGACCGTCCTCTCCATCATCGCTATTACTAAAAAAGTGCTGATAGACCAGCCACAGAAGATATAGCGCTCCGGCTACTTCAAACTGCCAGAACTTTAGCACCCAACTGGCCGTCAAAATTAGGGTCATCCGCAGCACAAAGGCGACTAGCAAACCTAAATTTAAAGCTCGCTTTTGCTGCTCTGCCGATTCTAAACCCTGGGCAATGGCCGCCAGTGCGATCGCATTATCTGCCGACAGCACCGCTTCCAGTGCGATCAGTACTGGAAGTAAAAGCAACGTATCCAGGCCTAGGTTAGGCGACCATTCGAGTAACTGATCTAACATCTAGCCCCTAACAGTGTGCATTCATTACAAGTAAACATGTCTTTCGTAATCAGAACTAGGGATACCCTTTGTTTAGGATAGATCGGATACAATTTACAGCACATTCTCATCAGGGAAACTGATGTCCCGACCGCCTGTGATTCCCGCCCTATTTGCTCAATTTCGTCACCAGTATGCCGATGGCAGTTTAACCACTGAGCTTCTGACTACCCACGCTGAGCAATATCTAGTAAAGGCAACGGTGACAATTGCAGACCGGGTGCTAGCTACGGCCTTAGCATCGGCCCCAGACTTAGCCGCAGCCGATGATCAAGCCAAAGCTAGGGTATTGGCAATGTTAGGCGTTGACCAGGGGACTGAAATCCCTGCTGAGGTAGCTGAACTAAAGCCGCCTGCGATCGCTGCCCCCAAGCCTGAACCCTCACCTCCTTCAGTCGCTCCATTGCAGTCCGATGAAGAGACTGTTGTGGCCATTGAAGCCAATGGCGTTGCTGGCATCATTGACGACGACATGGGTCGCCCCCTCGATAGCTTTGACCCAGAAGAAGCTCCCGCCCCTGCCGAAGTGCCCGCCTCTTCATTGGCGGCAGCAGCCCTCAGAGATTTTGATGACAGCAACCCCGTCGATCTCTCTGATATCATCGCCCAGACCGATGTCGAGATGACTCGCCTGGGCTGGAGCAGCATTCAAGGCCGCCAATACCTGGAGAAAACCTTTAGTAAACGCTCTCGTCAACAGCTAACGGATGAAGAACTGCTGACATTCTTGCTTTACCTGGAGTCTCAAGCAACGCCCAGTATGAGCTAGTTTTCGACTCTAAACCACCGTGGGACGACTACCAATGGCATGGCGGTCGATTACCTGGTCGATCAAGCCATACTCAACGGCTTCATTGGGGGACATAAAGAAGTCACGCTCGGTGTCTTCTGTAATCCGATCGATGGGTTGTTCAGTGTGCTCTGCCAGAGCATCATTCAAGGTTTTCTTGATGTACAGAATTTCCTTGGCTTGAATCTCAATGTCGGTGGCCTGACCTTGGGCACCGCCCAGAGGCTGGTGGATCATAATGCGGGAGTTGGGCAGACTCATGCGCTTGCCCTTTGTGCCTGCACTTAACAAAAAGGCTCCCATGCTGGCGGCCAGGCCTACGCAAATGGTAGAAACATCTGGCTTGATGTGGTTCATAGTGTCAAAGATGCCCAAACCGTCATACACCGAACCCCCAGGAGAGTTGATATACAGAAAAATATCCTTCTCCGGATCTTCCGCTTCTAGAAATAACATTTGCGCCACAATCAGGTTTGCTGATTCAGCTGTGACCTGCTGCCCTAAAAAGACAATGCGCTCCCGTAAAAGGCGGGAGTAAATATCAAAGGCGCGTTCACCGCGACCCGATTGCTCAATAACGGTAGGAATCATAAGGGCCTAAGCGTATGGGTTCTTTTACTTACTTTTATCGATTGTACAGACTTAATCGGGGCAATGGGGGAGTACGGATAACCCGACTCTCCATTAGTACAGCACACAGCCCTACGTGTGGGCTGCATACTTAGGAGATAGTGTGCAAATACTGTAGAAAAGTTAAGGAATTTCAGGGTGTTCCCCTTAATTAATGACTAAGCTAATGGGTACCAAGGTTCAGTAGATCTACTTCTGACGCATCTCTATTTCAAATATTTCGAAGACCTTTATAACTATTGACGCCTGTCATGACCGTTGCTGATGGTCCTAGTACGACGACATCGTCCACTTCTAGAACATGTCTTCCTAGAACGTTATCCCCGATTGAAACATTGGGTTTTGGTTTAAGCGGTCTGTTGCTGTGGCTAAGTGTGGCCCCTGGTGCCCATGCGGAGTTGGGGAGACAAGCCATTTGGGTTTGGATTCCAGGGGCCGTGTTAGGTATTTTGATTAATTTACAAGTCCGGCAGTTGGGGCAACAATTCCCGGATGTTGCCGGGGGAACTCCCAATTACTTGACCCACCTATTGCCAGAGAGGCGATGGCTGACATCTTATGCTGCCATTGGTTATTTGCTTAGCTGGGTGGCCGTGATCCCCGTCAATGCCATCATCTTGACAAATTTAATTGAAACTTATTTACCGCCCTTGGATATCACCATACCTGGGATAGTCCTGAAGCTTGGCTTTGTTTTAATGGCATTTGTCGTTGCCTTTAGTGGCAATCGTTCGCTCAGTGCTTTGCATCTAGCGTTTTTACTGCCTGCTGTAGGGTTACTGCTGTTGTTTTGTATCCAGGGGAGTGTTTGGCTGCTGATAGCTGCGCCACCGCAAAGTGAGATTGCTGCACCTAGTTTTTCCATTCAAGGATGGGCCAAGTGGTATCTCAATGGCACCTATGCCTTTTATGCCTGCGAAACCGCCTCAGTTTTTGTTGCCGATAGCAAACAGCCGCGTCGTACGTTGCAAAGTTTGTTAGTTGTGGCAGGGCTGATTCCAATTGTCTATTTGGCAGGCTCATGGCTATTGCTCCACACCCTAACTGACACAGCTAATGCCACCGATAACTTTCTCACCTTACTAACTGTTGCCAAGCCTTATTGGGGCGCAGCAACGCCATTATTGATCACTTTTTTGGTGGTGTCTAGCAATTTATTGTGTATGGCAACAGCTGTGTCTATTATCCCTAGGATTTTGTATCAGCTGGCTCAAGATCAATATATCTCTTCGATTTTTGGCCGCGTGTCTTCCCAAGGAGTCTTTGGTCCGGGCTTAGGTTTAACGCTGCTGCTGAGTTTGGTTTTTCTCACCTGGGGCGATCTCCACGAAATTGTCATGGTGACCGGGGTGGGCTGGCTGATAGCCTTTATCACCCTCCATTGGGGGATATGGTCTCAACGGGAAGCATGTGGCGCTAGTCTGCCATCTTTGGCGCTAGCAATGGCGGTGGCAGAAACCCTGATCCTGGTGGTCGGTGGATGGGCTTGGGGAATTCAGAACTTTGCTATCGGTCTACTGTTGCCGCTGGTTATTATCCTGGGTAATTATTTAATGGGTGACGTGGCATCAAAATGGCCATCCCAGTGGCATTGGCAAGGACCTGGCTGGCAAACCGACGGTAATTTTGAAAACTTGATTCCGATACAAATTGCCACCCTGGTTGGCTTTATCAGTGGGGCTACTATCATTAGCTGGTCTGCCAGTGCTGTGATTACACGAACCAATATCGAACAACCGATCGACTTTTTGGTAGTCTTAGTGCTGGTTTTATCCTTTTTTGGAGTGGCGATTGCCTGTTGGACGGTTTTTCCAAAAACGGTGGCGGTGAATGATGCTCGCAAATCTGCAGAAGCTCTGAGTCAGGAGTTGGAAGTTACGTTGCAAAGACTCCAGCAAACTCAGGTGCAAATGATTCAGCAAGAAAAGCTATCTAGTCTAGGTGCTCTGGTAGCTGGTGTTGCCCACGAAATTAATAACCCAGTCAGTTTTATTTATGGCAACCTGTTTCATGCCCAGAACTATATTCAGGATCTATTAACGCTAGTGCAGTTATATCAGCAGCATTATCCAGACCCTGTTGATGAAATTGACACGACGATTGACTCGATTGAGTTAGATTTTCTCAAGGAAGACTTGCCTAAGATTCTCCAGTCAATGAACTTAGGCACTGAGCGTATCTGTGAAATTGTGCTGTCGTTGCGTAATTTTTCTCGTAAAGACGAAGCAACTCTCAAATCTGTAGATATTCATGATGGTTTAGAAAGTACCCTGGCTCTATTGCAACATCGGCTAAAAGCCACATCCCATCGGTCAGAGGTAAGGGTAATCAAACACTATGGGGAATTACCCCAGGTGGAGTGTTACCCCAGCCAGCTAAATCAGGTGTTTATGAATATTTTGGCGAATGCTATTGATGCTATGGACGGTGTGTGGGAAGAGGCAATAGAAGGTGAACTAAGGGCGAGTAAAGTAGCCATTGTGCCTGCGCAATTAACGATTTTCACCCGACAGGTGGATGGTCAGTCAGTGGAAATTGAGATCGCAGACAACGGTCCGGGGATTACGGCTGAGGTGCAGGCACGTATCTTTGAACCATTTTTTACCACCAAGCCCATTGGTAAAGGCACCGGTATTGGCATGTCCATTAGCTATCAAATTGTTACCCAAAACCATCAAGGTCAGCTGCGGTGTCAGTCTGGTCCAGACCAGGGAGCCCAATTTATAATCCAGATTCCTATTCAGCAAGCCGAAACCCAGGTCAATCGGTCTCAAATGGTTGAAACCAATGCTGTTTCAAACCCAAATCTAACACTAGCCGAATACCCATAAACAGGCCAAAGCTTTCCGCAATGGGGAGTCCTAATAAGATGGGGTCAGCCAGGGTCAAGTCCCCAGGTATCATCCCCTCCAGCTGTCCCAGACTGCGGGTGAGGGCAAAGGCACCGACCGCTCCACTTTTTAGATGTGGATTAACATCGTTGCGGACAATATAGCGATAAGTGACCCCAAATAAAAAAGCAGTAACAGTGGCAACAGCAATGCGTAAGACATAGCCATTGAAGCCATCTACATCAGGATGTAGTGCCACCAAGAAAGCACCGATACCCAGCCCCGTTAACCCAGCCACACCGCCAGCTTTGATCGATTCAATCCGTTCTTGACCCATAGTGTGGGCTATCTATCCTGCGTCAATTTTGCCATCACCCAAAAATCGGGCATTGATCTACCGTATGATAGAAGGAGCCGTTTGAACGGCAATTTTAATTTAGTAAACAGCGCAAGTTAGGCGATATGGACATTTTGACACTCGGTTGGGTTGCATTGCTCGCTTTCTTTAGCTTCTCCATCTCCATGGTGATTTGGGGCCGTAACGGTTTCTAAGAAGCATTTTTCAGAATTTTGCTACTGATGATTATAGTGGGTGCTCATGAGTGAATTAGAGGCCCAAGCGTATGGGATTATGGCTACTTTAGCTGTGGTCCTTCTGGTATTTGTCACCGGGGGTGTCATTTATTTAACGGCGATGGAGTGGCGAGATAAGCGTAAACGCACTCAGGAAGCATTGGATAACCGGGTGCCTGTACGTAAACGCAAGGGCAAGAAATAAGGGGCAAAGGGGCATGATTTTATGCTCCTTTGCTGTTTTTATAGCTGTTTTTGTATATGGGCACTAGAGGTCACGGTTGCTTGGTGAGGCCCAAAGTCGGTAAGTTATTTCCCTTACTAATCCACTGCTTTTCCAACCCGTGACCTCTAACCCCAGTCCTTCATCAGCACGACAGCTAGCCTTGGCTGTACTGCGAGACATTGATAAGGGAGCCTTTGCCGATGTGGCGCTGGACCGCCAGCTTGGCAAGGTAACCCTATCCGCCGCTGATAGACGTCTGGCAACGGAGCTGATTTACGGTACTGTGCGGCGGCAGCGTACGCTGGACGCGCTGATTGATCAGCTGGGCAAACGGCAAGCTGACCAGCAGCCTGCTGATCTCCGCCGGATTTTACATTTGGGGTTTTACCAACTGCGCTATCTGGACCATGTGCCCGATCACGCTGTTGTTGATACAACAGTCCAGCTGGC
>JBCCJR010000345.1:0-5905 GCA_039045805.1 Cyanobacteria bacterium P01_C01_bin.118 | reverse complement strand
TTTAGGGCCTGGAGTGTTGCGATCGCACTCAAATAATTCAGAGCATTGTGCTCCCCTTGAAGGGGCAAGGGTAAAGCGACACCATCGACCACGATAGTTTGGTCCTGAATCTGGCCATGGACGGTTCCACCGGTCAAACCATAGGTGATGGTTTTGCCGGACCATGCGCCAGCCGCCGTATCCATCAGCCGAGAATTGTCCTGATTCAGTACCGCCACACCATCCGCTGGCATATTGGCCAGGAGCTCACATTTAGCATCCGCAATCGCCTGTCTAGAACCCAGCCGACCGATATGGGCTGTACCCACATTAGTAATCACGGAAACATTGGGTTGGGCAATTTTTGCCAGCAAGGCAATTTCTCCTGGCCCCCGCATCCCCATCTCTACCACCGCATAGTTGTGGGCGGGTGTCACCTCTAGTAGTGTCTTGGGCACGCCAATCTCGTTGTTAAAGTTGGCACGGGTTTTATGGACAGAACCATAAAGCCCCAGAGCAGCCGCAATTAGCTCCTTAGTGGTAGTTTTACCGACGGACCCCGTAATCGCCACTAACGGCAGACCTAAGCGTTGTCGCCACCAGCGTCCCAGGGATTGATAGGCCGCCAGGGTGTCCGTCACTTCAATGCGGGGAATATTGCCTTTGGTGACGTTTTGACGAGTAATGGCTGCGATCGCGCCCACCGCCAGGGCCTGCTCCACAAATTTGTGACCATCAAACCGCTCACCTTCTAACGCCAAAAATATATCAGCAGGATTTAAAGTGCGCGTATCAGTGCTGATATGGATTACCCTCTTGTCCACATCCTCAGCTCCCAGGGTATGACTCACCAACTCATCACTTAGAGCATTCAATATGTCGGAAATAGAAGCAAAGCCAGGCATAATTAGCGCTTTTTAACTAAATTTCAACCAAATAAAATATCTCCATCGGCTAAGTATGACTCCCAATGTATTAGCTTGATGAAGACAGTACAGTGAATTTACAGAAGCTTTAGCAGAGCTTCCTTTAACGGCATACTATCTGAAAATGTCTGTAAGCTAAACTAAACAGAGCGTAGGTCTAATGTGTATTACAGCACTGTTCTGTATTGAGTGAGGTGCTAGTCTTTCTCAACGCTAATCATGCGGTATGCAAGCGTATCTACTCGTGTTTCTACCGTTGAATTTGCTTGACTTCGGTTGAACCTTAGACAATTTGAGCTTGTTTTCGGGCTTGCATTTACAAAATTACTTATCCCCTCGGTAATTTCCAAGTTTTTTGTAAGTTTTTGAGCTGTCTTAGGTAATCATATGCAGCTACACTTGTATAAGTTTGGCTGCGGCTGTGGTCGCCGTATGTTCTCCCTGTAGAGTCTGTCTTTGCATAAGGTGTATTTGCTGAGGTTTCACTGGTGAAGGTTCAATCAACCTACTCGCGAGCTCCCGATTATGGGGCGCGATTGGTCAGCCCACAGGAGCAGGTGCTTTACGACCACTGGATTGGCTGTGTCAATTCAGAACGACCCGATTTATTGGTTCAGCGGTTCAACACTCTATTTGTCGATGGGACTGGCTACGACGACCGCGATGTCGTCCAGAGTCTCGACACGATTTTGATGGATCGTCATGTTGAGACATATTTTCACCACATTCTGAATCGTTGCTGCCATATTTTGATCAATAAATGGCAGAAGAATCGAGACTATCAGCCCGCCATTGCCGAACTGGTCAATCTGTTTGAATATTCTCCCAGCCAGGCTGTACGTGAAGTTTCGCGAGCTCGGTCCGTCCGTCGCTTAAGGGATACTGTTTCTCAATTTAAAAAAACTGAGCAGTACCTGATGCTTAAGCGCCTGGTTCAGGTAATGGCGGAGGAAAGCGATCCCAGGTTACGCTCGCGCCAGCCTTTGGGCACCTTGATTGGTCGCTATCCATACTTGTACGAGCATTGCTTATTAAGTGACGAAAGTCCTAAGGAGCAAAAAAACCACATCCGCCGTATGCGTCATCAGGCTCAGAGAAAAGTAGAGCTGGACCTGTCTCAATATGTCAATTATCGAGTTCGACGCTCTCGCCTCAAGCGCAAGGGATTGCTGGATCAGCAGGGACAGTGGTTACGCCCATCCAAGAACCCCACGCTGCTGAGCGATCGCGAATTAGTTGAGTCACTACAGCAGTTCTCAGCCAGAGACGCCCATGGGCGCACCTACAATGACATAGCACTGCGATTTCGGAGCCAGTGTTGTGAGTCTGTTACCTTTAAGTCCTTTAAAGACGATTTTTACGAATATATTGTGTCTGGAGTCGACCCATCTTACGGGCGTCAGCATTTTAACGATGCGCTCTACCATCATCTGCAGGAAATTTATCCTGAGAATGATCATCAGCGACTCAATGATTTCTTGTTAGTACGGACCTGTTCCAACCTGTTCAACTTTCTGGTAGTTGACCCTACAGGCTCCCATTCCCATTTTGTATTCATCGACTTGATCAACAATTTGGGAGCGACGCTGACAACGGGGCTATTGCTGAGAATTTTACTTCTATGTCGAAAAGTAAAGCCTTATTTGGAACGACGCCTTTCCACCCTCTTTAATCACTATGAATCTGCAAAACAAGATTCTGTAGGCTGGCTAGTCAAAATTTTAGAGACTCTCAATTTGGCCCTGAGTCTTACGTTTGGTCAACTCGATATTTCCCACACTTTAACTTAGACACAGAGCCATCGTAGATTCTAGATGGGGAACATCCGTCTAAAAATTAATATTTTTTGTCGTTTATTCTTTTTCAGAATACTGATGGTGGCTGAAAGCCTTATGTAGCGGAACACAAGGCTGAAATGATGGATTCAGGCTGCCCAAATATTTTCTATAAAATTGAAATTTTTATTTTCAGTTTGCTGTATACTCTGCTAACTTTCTAGGCAGCTTGTCTATGGACAATGCGCTTTGTCTATCAACAGTGCGCTATTGTTGTCCAAAATCGCCACTGTCAAATCTTACATGTCAAGTTATGAGCCAATCTAGACAGTCCAACACCACAGCAGCTGCCCTGCCTGCAGGCACTTCCCCAGAAGCCCACACTCTGGTTGAAACTTATGCTGAAGATTTGATGGATGAGGTCTTCGATGATGTAGACCGCATCCTAGCAGGCGATGAGTCTGTAATTTATGCCGAAGCTACGCCTACCTCAGAGGCGTCCTCATTGTTCACCGCTAAAACAGTGACAGTTCCGGCCATGATTGTTCCCTTCACGGGAACTCCAACCGTTGCAGCCAGCCCCGTCTCCCCCATGACAGAAACTGGAGCTGACACCGACGACACAGAGGAAAAAACAGCATCCCCTAATCAGACTTCGAAGAAAAGACCCTGGCGAAATTTCTTAATGGGGGCACTGTGTTTATCAGCCCTCACAGGTATCGGTGTCTGGTGGATGAGACAGCAACCAACCCTGGTTTCCACAACTGCTGCACCTGTTACTCCAGCGGCACCACCGGTTGCTCCAGAGGTTGCTTTTGGTGAGTACCTCAAGCGCTCTTTGCAGGTGATTGGTGGCGAGCGTAGCGCTCAACTGGAAACCCAGAGTAGCGGCGTAGTCGCCACGGCCCCTGCTAATAATTCATCAAATACTCAGACAAATCGTCAATCCGGCGGAGTGATTGAGCGTGTCTTTGTCCCAATGCTACAGCCAAGTACGGGGGGATCTCCACAAACGGTCACCACTACTGGCAACACCTCCTCGAGTTCTAGTAGTTCTAGGGCGTCATTGCCAGCTCCCAATCTGACCAACAGCCAGTCCAGCAATCAATCTAGCAGTAATGGCACTGTACCTAATATTGCTACTGCTAATACCTATGAGTTAGTGGGGGTATTAGAGTTGGGCGATCGCTCAGCCGCCCTCTTTGAAATTGATGGAGCCTCACAACGAGTTTATATTGGAGAAACTATCGGAGGCAGTGGGTGGAACGTTGTATCCATAAGCAATGAAGAGGTGGTCGTACGCCGAAACGGTGAGGTTCGTTCTATTTACATTGGTCAACAGTTTTAAACGTTGTCATGTCCAACCTCATCATTGTGCCGTATAAGAGAACTATGGGGTGACTCTTATGGGTGTGATTTAGTCGTTGACCCAGATAATCACCGCTGACTTGTTAACGGCCTGGGATTAGCTATGGCGAAGATATGAGCATATTTGACGATTTCAGTCGTTTTTTAGAGACTCGTTTAGATGAATTTCTCAAGGCCCATCCCCATCTAGAAATGATGGCGCTTGAGGAACAGCTTCGGGGTCAGGAAGAAGATGCGATCGCAACGCTAACGACCCTTAAACGTCGCGAAGTCGAGTTAGAAACCGCCGTTCTTGATACTGCCAAAGAGATCAAACGCTGGCACGAACGGATTGCTAAAGCAGAATCTGCGAAGCGATTTGATCTAGTCAAACCGGCAAAAGAACGAGAGGCAGCCTTGCTCCGGCAGGGCAATCATCTGTGGGGACAGATGAAGAGTGTCAAAACCAGGCTGGCTGAAACCCAAACGCTACAGCAACAGATTCACGCTAAGCGCCAGGAAGTAAAAACTAAAATAGCCAGCGCTCAAACAGCAACACAGGCCCCACCGCGAGACTCCAGTACCACCGGCTGGAATCAAAGCCCTTTTCAATCGAACCCCCTGGATCCCCTCGAAGAAAGCTTTCAGCGTTGGGAAACTGAGGCAGAGCTGGAAGAACTTAAACGCAAAATGGGCAAGTGATTAGAAGTCGGCATTCGAAGGTCGGCATTCAGAAAGGGAAAGCATTCCGTAGGATTTTGCCCTGCTTGTTTGCTCTGTCTAAAGCGACCTTAACGTCTGGACGGTTTCAACGACAGCCTGCGCTGCCCGGTCGATGTCTTGCTTGGTGGTAAAACGGCCCAAACCAAATCGTAAAGAAGCGTAGGCTTGTTGGTCGGTGCGTCCCAATGCTTTGAGGACGTGGGAGGGGGCGGTACTGGCGGAACTACAGGCTGAACCAGAAGAGAGGGCTACCACAGGCTGCACTCCTAGCAATAGACTTTGGCCGTCAATACCGTCAAAGCTGACGTTGAGATTTCCGGGAAGGCGCTGAGTGGGGTGGCCGTTGAGGTGAATGTCGGAAAGCTGGTTAAGGTGTTTGAGGAGTTGCGATCGCAACTCCACCAATCGCTCAGCTTCCTGATTCATTTCTGCTACCGCCAGCTCAATCGCCTTAGCAAATCCCACAATTTGCGGTGGGTATAGCGTACCTGAGCGCAGGCCCCGCTCATGGCCGCCTCCATGGAGCTGAGGGGCTAGATTTACCCGTGGCTGTCGTCGCCGCACATACAGAGCACCAATGCCTTTAGGCCCGTAGACCTTATGGGCCGTCATGGACATTAGGTGAATATTCATCGCCTGCACATCCAAAGGAACCTTACCAATGGCCTGGGCGGCATCTGTATGAAACAAAATATCTCGATCCTGGCACAGCGCTCCAATCTGTTCTAAGGGCTGTAGCACTCCAATTTCATTATTCGCAGCCATCACGGACACTAAAATAGTCTCTGGCCGGATTGCCTTTTCGAGTGAGGACAGATTTAGCAAACCATCACCATCCACCGGCAAATAGGTTATTTCAAAACCGAGGGATTCCAGATAGCGACAGGGATCCAACACGGCGCTGTGTTCTGTTTGTACCGTGATGATGTGTTTGCCATGGCTAAAGTATGCTTCTGCAACACCTTTAATGGCTAAATTATTGGCTTCAGTGGCCCCACTGGTAAAGATAATCTCTTCCGGCTGAGCATTAATTGTTGTCGCAATAGTCTCACGACTCTTTTCGACCGCTGCTTCTGCCTGCCAGCCATAGCTATGGAGACTACTGGGATTACCAAAGTAGTCTATAAAAAATGGCATCATTGCATCAACAACACG
>JBCCJR010000344.1:0-5907 GCA_039045805.1 Cyanobacteria bacterium P01_C01_bin.118 | reverse complement strand
GGAGCCAACGCCAATGTTTCAGGCATAGAGGCCGATGCCATCAGAGACTCTAAATTGGCCACATTAACGTTTTGATGGATTTCAAAACCATCACCATTTGTCATCTTGCAATACACCGTCAGACCATTGAGCGCCAGCGCATGGCACTGCTCAGCAATATCCAAAATTTGGTCATGGGCCTGCTGCCAACGATGTTCAAACCCAGGGGTCATACCTGAGCGCTGCAATTGAGTAGGCGCATAAATCAGAGTGTAATTACGGTTATGTAACTGGGTAGGTAACGTGCTGGCGGCTGCCATGGTTGCAGTCCTCAAGAGCATTACTGTATCTATCATTAAGATGCCCCTGTTTCCGGATAGTCGTGTCATGGGGCTGGTCTCCAGTTCTCCACGGTCAGCGCCCAGCGTTCATGGTCGCGCCATTCTCCATTAACCTTGAGATACTTTCGTGAGAGCCCTTCATTGGCAAACCCCAAGCGCTTTACAAGATTAATAGACGCCCCATTACCCGGTTGAATATTGGCTTCGATGCGATGGAGGTTGAGACTATTAAACCCATGGTTAAGCACCAGTTGCACACCTTCTGTCATCAGACCTTGACCAGCGTAGTCCACACTGCCGTAGTATCCTAAATAGGCATTTTGAAATCGTCCATAAAAGATTTGACTCAGGTTGGCCACCCCTACTAATCGATGGTCAACGGCATGCCATATTAGCAGTCCCTCCAAGGGTTCAGTCTGACAGCGACGAATATACCGCTGACATCCCTGAGCATTTTTAGCAGGTTCTGCCCAAGGAAAATGATAGTTAGCACTCCGCTGATGTAACTCTAATAGGACTGACCAATCCGCCTCGACCGGAGAACGGATATAAACCCGTGGAATCATAGAGATTGAGCACCTAAGCTCGAACCAGAGCCTCAACGCGTTCACCAGTCAGACTAAAGGGCCGTACCTGGGTGATTTTCACCTCGATGATTTTGCCCTTGAGTTCATTAATATCGCCCTCGCAGAATGTAAGCCGGTTTGTGCGGGTGCGCCCCATCACCTGCTTTGGATCCTTGGGGTTTACATCTTCAACTAAAATTCGCTCCACCCGATCCGCATAGCGCTGAGACCGTTCTGCCGCTTTGATCGAGACTAAATGGTTTAAGCGCTGCAGACGGTCGCTCTTGGTCGCTTCGTCCAGCTGATTTTCCCAGAGGGCTGCAGGGGTATTCGGTCGAGGGGAATACGCCGCCGTATTCAGCTGGTCAAAGCCGATGTCGTCCACTAGCTTGAGGGTATTTTGAAACTGCTCCTCAGTTTCACCGGGAAAGCCCACAATGGCATCGGCACTGACAGCGGCATCGGGCACATAGCGCCGCACGGTGTCGATAATGCGACGATATTTTTCATGGGTATAGCCTCTGCCCATGGCCTTAAGTAGAGCGTTATCACCGGACTGAAAAGGGATATGGAAGTGCTCACATACCTTTGGCAGTTCGGCACAGGCTTTGATGAGACGTTCAGTAAAGTAGCGAGGATGGCTAGTGGCAAAGCGGATACGCTCAATACCGGGCACATCGTGGATGTAGTGCAGCAGATCCGTTAGCGTATTTTGACGACGGCCTTCGGGGGTGATACCAGGTAAGTCACGACCATAGGCGTCAATATTTTGACCCAGCAAGGTGACTTCGGTATAGCCCTGCTGTCCGAGCATTTCCATCTCCGCCCGTATGGCTTCTGGTGTGCGGGACTGTTCTACACCGCGCACACCGGGTACCACGCAGTAGGTGCAGCGTTCATTGCAACCATAGATCACGTTGACCCAGGCACTGATCTTGCTATCTCGGCGGGGTTTGGTGATGTCCTCCATAATGTGGACGGGCTCGGTGGCTACCACCTGATTCCCATCAAAGACCTGTTCTAGTAAATCCCCTAGCCGGTTGGCATGCTGAGGCCCCATCACCAGATCCAGCTCAGGCACTCGGCGCAGTAGGGCTTCCCCTTCTTGCTGGGCCACACAGCCCGCCACCACCAGGGTAACGTTGGGGTCTGACTGTTTGCGTTTGGCCTGCTTACCCAGATAGGAATAAACCTTTTGCTCAGCGTTATCGCGAATGGTGCAGGTGTTGTAGAGGACCACATCCGCCTCCAATGGATTTTCAGTCCAGTTCATACCCATATCGTCGAGAATGCCAGCCATCCGCTCAGAGTCGGCTTTGTTCATCTGGCAGCCAAAGGTAGTGATGTGGTAACGACGTTTATCCATGGAGAAGGTGAGAAAACTGGATAGTTAAGGATGCTGAGAAGTGGGCTAGGTTTAAGTCTCAATTTTGAGGGTTGAGCCCAATTCACAATTCAAAATTAAGAACTAATTAAACTTTGACTTCTAAGCAGCTCCTTATTGTGCCACAGCTACGGCTCCTTTATGGCGACTCGCCCGCGGTCGATTGACATAGCTACAGCTACCGGAGCAGCGCTCTATCCTACCGCAACTACGGCTCCCCTGCGGCGACTGTCACCAGCACCGTGCAGCACATTGGTTTCATCCAGGCCAACGGCATGGACACCGCCAAAAAACATATTTTGAGTCTGCCACCAGATAGGTTTGGCATCGCCAACGATCGGTCCCAGGGCATCTGGGTTCAACCCTGGCTCAAAGTGAAAGACATCGTTTTCCCAGTGGATGCGGGGAGCAGCGACGGCTGCTTCTAAAGGCATATGGAAGTCCACCAGGTTTGAGATTACCTGTAAAATTGCCGTGCGGATCCGATTTGAGCCTCCGGACCCCAACACTAAATAAGGCCTCCCCTCCCGTAGCACCATGGTGGGGGCCATCATGGAGGACATCCGCTGATTGGGGGTCCACTGGTGAAAACCGTGAGGGTTGAGGTCTTCTTCGCCGAGCATATTATTCACCATAATGCCGGTGCCAGGAATAACGTAGGATGACCCTTCGCCATTGGAGGTGGTGACGCTGGCAGCATTGCCGTCGTGGTCGATGACGCTGAGGTGGGTGGTGCTGCCCAGCTTGTTGACAATTTGGGTAGATTGCAGGGCTGCGATCGCACCCTCTAAATCATGCCGGTACTGCTGCAAATGCCCTGTAGATAAAAACTGTTCTGCCACCCCAGGCTGATGAATGTCTGCATCATAGCCATCCCGTCGGGCCACATTGGTCAACCGCATCACCTGACTAAGGGCCAGTAGATGCTCAGGACTGCCGTGGTGGGTTAAATTACAGTCCGCCAGCAGGGCCAGGGAGCAAGCAATCAGCCCACCCCCAGCGCTGGGCGGGGGATTGGTCAGCAGCTGAGTGCCGTGATAGTCCAGACACAGGGGCTGACGCTCAATTACCCGATAGTTAGCAAAGTCCTCAGCCGTTAGATAGCCCCCCTGAGTTTGGGTGATCTGGGCTGCCATATCTTGCCAAAAGGACTCTATACCCTGGCGCACCAATCGCTCTAGGGCATCAGCAAAGTCGGGCATATAGAGCCGGTCCCCTGTCTGCAGTAGCTCACCATGGGGAGCATATATTGCCCGTGAGCCCTCTGTTGCCAGCAAAATAGGCTTGAGCAATGTATAGACATAGGCAAAGAAATCGTTGACGACCACGCCGTTACGGGCAAGTGCGATCGCAGGCTGCACCACCAACTCCAGCGGTAGCTGTCCTAGCCTTTGATGCACGTGCACCAGGCCCTTGAGCACTCCCGGTACCGCCATGGACCCTAAACCAATGTGAAACTCCTGCACCGTATCGCCAAAATCCACAGGAATGGGATAAAAGTCCAGAGGATGGGCCAGCTTTTTACTGGCCGGTGTTTGCGAAAAAAAATCGAACACAACATGCTGCCCCACCCCCGTATGGGCCAGCAAAAAGCCGCCCCCTGCCAACGACGTCAGCACCGACTCCGCCACACAGGACGCCAACACCCCAGCCACTGCTGCATCAAACGCATTGCCCCCCTGGCCCAAAATCTCAATCGCTGCTGCTGCTGTCTTTTCATGACCTGCCGCCACGACTCCACCCATGACGATTTACCCCGCTTCCAGTTATCGATAGCCAACCTACCAAGAATGGTGAAGCCATGGACAATACATAAAGCCCGAACTTTAGCGCAAGAGTTAACCAAACTTCTTAATCTTCACTTAACTTCTCAAAAATCTGTTGCATTGGTCTCACAAAATATGTCTTTAGCGAAATATCTTCTCGATAACAGAACAGCTATAGACAACGCTCCAAACAAAGTCTCATAGCATTTTTACTGTCTCTAAACGGCGTAACAACAATCTCGGAGTTCGTAAACTTTAGTCTACAAAGCACTGCTATTGTCCAGGACGATCTATATTGACATTGAAGCGAATAGTTCGCTTCCCTGGCAGATTAAACAGCTAGAGAAAACAACAAAGAGGTAACGCTGTTGCATATTCTGTCTCGTTTAACCCGACACCCAATGGGTCAAGCTGATACATCCTATCGCTGTTAAGTTGGGAGCCATGCTGATATGGTTGGGCAAGACGCTCAAAGGGCGATTGCTAGATCATAGGGCGCATCTCCAGGTTATACAAATGAGTGGAAAGGATGTTCCTCAGGGAGACGGTTGGGTGTTGGCCCTTTAAAGGTTTTATCAAACAGACTACTGGTTCAGAGTGAGCCGTTTTCTTAAAGACAGAATCCAACCTCTTCAGGGTTTTTGTTTTCCCAGTTTTTGCCTAATCAAGATTTCTCAGCTTGAGTGAATTAATGCTGAATAAAGTTCTTCTTATACAGATTTCAACCTGTAGACCAAGATTGTTAACTTTAGTCTACAACCCGCTAATTGCAGTCTAAATACGTTATATTGACATTGAAGCGAATAGTTCGTTTCCCTGGCAGATTAAACAGCTAGAGAAAACAACAAAGAGGTAACGCTGTTGCATATTCTGTCTCGTTTAACCCAATACCCAAGCGGTCAAGCTGATACATCCTATCGCTGTTAAATTGGGAGCCATGCTAAGGTTGTTGCATAAAGCACTCAAAGGGTGATTATCAACAAATCGCATCTCCAAGTAGTCATAGCGAGCAAATCAAAAGGATGTTCCTCAGGCAGACGCTTGGGTGTTGTGCTTTTAAAGAGACTTTGACTATAAGTCTCTTCTAAAAACTCTTCTATTTTCTTACGCACCTCACCTAAAGGTACGATACTCAATAAGTCAACTTCTTCTAGTTTTAGGTCTAAATTTGTACCTTCTGACAGGAGAAGGTACAAATTTAGACCTAAAACGCCCATTCTTAGTGACCAGCGTATGCAGCCGATTTCAGTAGAATTGAACTCTGTCATTGGTTTTAATTTTTCTTTAAAGTTGCAGTAAGCGATCAATAAATGTTAACCATCCTTTAACAAGCCAGCTGTTGTGGTCAAAAAGTCGCTGGCTCGTGAGACGTTTACACAGGTTGCGGATTGCATAATTGACATTAGTTGACGAATCAAAGGTAATCGGTCGAGCCCATTATGGACGGGCTGATGCCAAGCTAACGGTGATTACTAATGTATTTTTCTCTGTTCGTAGCCTTCTAAACTGGATAATTACTAAATTTTCAGTAAACGTTCGCTCAATGCGTCAATCTTGAAGTAAACATTACTGCGAAACTATGCCAATTTGAACGTTATAAAAAAATAAACATACTTGTAGCTTCAGTGTATTGGTAATTGTGTTTTGTGATAGCCCCCAGTTTCAAACGCTGAGACGTTCCTTTGGGTTGAAAAGCTTACGCTTTTCAATACTGATGGGTTGCGCGATCTCATCCTCCCTCATTGGTCAGGATGCCCAGGCTCAAGAATCATCAAAGGTCCGTCAGTTAAGGGAAACACGAGTTTGCATAGGCTGCAATTTGCGTCAGGCAAATTTGCAAAGGGCCTATCTACAGTCAGCCAACTTACAAT
>JBCCJR010000343.1:0-5929 GCA_039045805.1 Cyanobacteria bacterium P01_C01_bin.118 | reverse complement strand
CTGCCCAGGGGAAACCCAGTTTGCCTAGATGGGATACTGTGTATATTTCCGGAAAGGGAACTCGGAGGGACCCCACGCAGCCGGTTTTTCCATTATCCGATACCTTAAGACATCTCGGTTGATGAGGTTGGCCATGGCAAGAGGGGCTGCTCAGGGCGTTCCTCCCCAAACCCCTCCTGTTCGTGGGGGCCTAGACTCCCTTTTCGGAAGCATTTAAGCCATCCCACTTAGGCTCACTGGGGTTTCCCCCGACAGGGTAGTCACTTGTAGCAACAATGCAGGTGTGGTTAGGTTACGGTGGGGACGATTAATAAGGTTATCTCCTTTTTGTTAATAGCTTATAAGTGTGAAGCAATCTTGTCCTCAAAACTTACTGCATGTTGTCGGTTTAGGACTAAATGGACTTCAGAGCCTCAGTCCTAATGTCCTGACTTGTCTGGAAAAAGCCAAGATAATTGCAGGCAGCAAAGCTCATTTACAAACTGTAGCTGGTTACCCAGCTCGCCAATTGCCCCTAGATGGCGATATTGTTGCCTGGCTGGACCAGATAGCGGATATTCTGCAAAAGCAATCTGTTGTTGTCCTAGCCAGTGGCGATCCACTGTTTTATGGTTTAGGCCGCCTCCTTACAGAACGCTTTGATCAGCAATGTCTCCGATTCTACCCTCAGGTAAGCTCCATCCAGCTAGCCTTTAACCGTCTAGGAATTCCCTGGCAGTCAGCCACCATCGTCAGTGTTCACGGTCGTCAGCCCGATCATCTAGAGCAAGCCCTCAAACAAGGAAAATCTCCCCTCGCAGTTTTAACCGATTTTGTCCATACCCCTGGAGAAATTGCTCGTTTAGTCAGAGATATACACCCACCTGTGCAATACCGTATGACCGTATGTAGCCGACTTGGGGCGGCTGAGGAGACTATTCAGTCAGTCTCTATCAAAGAAGCAGTAGACAGTTCATTTCCAAGCCCAAATGTTGTTGTTCTAGAAGCACAGCCACTGACACCAGAGATGCCCCAGCCCCTCTTTGGCATTGCCGATGGAGATTTTTACACCTTTCCCGATCAGCCTGGTTTAATCACAAAGCAAGAAGTGCGGGCATTATCCCTATCCCTACTGCGATTACAGCCCGATATTACGGTGTGGGATGTGGGAGCGGGTACCGGCTCCATCTCCATTGAGATTGCGCGTCTAGTCCCCGATGCCTGTATCTATGCCATTGAGAAAACTGCAGCAGGGTTAACCTTAATTGAAAAAAACTGTCGTCGCTTTGGTACTTCTCAAATTTCTCCTATCCGAGGTGTGGCTCCAGGGGCGCTTGACTCCTTGCCTGCTCCAGATCGGATCGTGATTGGTGGAGGGGGTAAGGCAATACCAGAGATTTTAGATGTGTGTTGCGATCGCATCCAACCCAATGGCGTCATTGTCGCCAACTTTGCTACCCTCGAAACCTGTACGCTGGCCAAGCAACAGCTGCAAGAGAAAGGCTGGACTGTGCAGCTATTGCAGGTCAATCTTGCCCGCTCAGCCACCCTGGCAGAGTCCACTCGGTTTGTTCCCTTAAACCCTGTGATTTTGTTGCAGGCCTTACGGCCATCTCAACCCGGTGCAGCTCAAGGAGACGACCATGGCATCCAATGAGTTACTAGCAAACCAGGGGCGGTTATGGGGAATTAGCGTCGGTCCAGGGGATAGCGAATTGCTTACCCTAAAGGGACTAAGGATTTTGCAAACCGTAGATGTGGTGGCCTGTCCCCAGAACCGACAGGGAGAGCCCGGTATGGCCTACACCATCGTCAAATCTCACTTACGGCCTGAGCAAACGATCTTACCCCTGGACCTGCCCTTTGTACGCGATCCGGTGCAGCTACAGCAGGCCTGGAGATTAGCGGGAGAGCGATTGGTGCCCCTGTTGGCCCAGGGGCAGGATGTGGCATTTATTACTGAGGGGGATGCCAGTCTGTACAGCACCTTTAGCTATGTGGCCCAGTCGGTGTATCGTTTGGCTCCTTCTATAGAAATTACTACTGTACCTGGAGTGTGTTCGCCCTTGGCGGCGATGGCGGCTCTCAATAGGCCTCTATCGTTGGGGGCGGAGAAAATTGCTATTCTTCCTGCCCTGTATGATGTGTCTGAACTCACCCATGCCTTGGAGTGGGCCGATGTTGTTGTACTGATGAAAGTGTCATCCGTGTTTGGTCAGGTATGGCACACACTAAAAAAAATGGGACTCCTAGAACACGCCAGTCTGGTGGAACGAGTGGGTTCACCAGAAGAGAAAAAATATCCCAGCCTGGTGAACCTGGCTGACTATAAACCACCTTATTTTTCAATTTTGATTGTGCGTCGTCATGACTATCATTTCTAAGTCTTCTGTACAACCTGAATCTAGACAGTCTGAATCTAAGATCGTCATCATTGCTCCCACTCTTGCAGGCTGTCGCCAAGGTCTGCAGCTGTGGGATAGTCTACAACCCCTGGAATTATGGACAAGGGAACATACTTTAGCGTCCATAGATACTTCGGTTAAAGACATTTCTGACAAAAAAGCTACCAGTTATTCAGGCCCCCAAACCCCCAAACCTGGGGGCTTTGACATCCATGGTTACGGTGGGTCCGTAGCTCCCGTGGTATCGGACTGTTGGGAGCGCGTTACACAGCTAGTATTTTTCTTGCCAGTTGGCGCGGTGGTACGGTTGATTGCACCGCTGCTCAACAACAAATACCAGGATCCAGGGGTGGTGGCTATTGATGACACTGGCAAATTTGTAGTTAGCGTTAGTGGGGGCCACCAGGGGGGAGCCGATGCTCTAGCTCGACAATGTGCTGCCCTGCTGGGAGCTGAACCGGTGATTACATCGGCCTCTGAAGGGCAACAGTTACCGGCTCTAGATCTGTTGGGTAAGCCCTACGGTTGGCAACGGGGAGAGGGCAATTGGACGGAGGTAGCGTCGGCCCTGACACAGCGACAGCCAATTTTAGTGCGCCAGACCTGTGGTGAGTCTTTGTGGCAACAAATGTTGCCTGAGGAGTCTCCTTTTTATTTTTTGGAGCAAGCGGCTGCGGACTCGGAACGAGAGGGCTCTCCACGACTGTGGATTTCAGATCAGCTGCCTCCTAGTCAGAATTCAGAAGAGCAGAATCCAGAAGTACGCTGGCATCCCCGGACGCTGTGGATTGGGTTGGGCTGTGAACGGGGAACGTCAGCAAAGTTAATTGAGGCCAGTATTCGCCAGGTGTTACGGGACCACAACCTAGCCTGGCAATCCATTGCCGGTATCGCCTCCATTGACCTCAAACAGGATGAAGTCGCCTTTCAAACGTTGGCAGAGCAATATCAATGGCCGCTCCAATTTTTCAGCGCTGCGCAACTGGCAGAACCCTCGGTTCCTAACCCATCCGATGTCGTTGCCCAGGCCGTGGGCACACCGTCCGTCGCAGAAGCTGCTGCTCTACTGGCATCCCAAAGTGAGAAGTTAGTGATTACGAAACAAGTCTTTAAGGGTGACCAGGGCGCTTGCACTATTGCTGTTGCCCGCGCTGATCAAGAATACAATCCCCGACCCGGTCATCTGTACCTGATTGGGTCGGGGCCTGGTGATCTAGCCCAGCTCACTGCAGCCGCTCGTGCGGCCCTCCTGGACTGTGATGTCGTCATTGGCTATGGCCTTTACCTAGACCTGTTGCGGCCTCTGTTTCATCCCAATCAGGTGATTGAGACTAGCAAAATCACTCAGGAAGTACAGCGGGCGGAGCGCGCCGTGGCCCTGGCGCAGCGAGGGTTAACGGTCGGTATGGTGTCCTCCGGCGACTGTGGCATTTATGGCATGGGGGGACTGGTGATGGAATGCTTGGTGCAGCGTGGCTGGGATGGTAATACACCCGGTGTTTCAGCGTTTCCAGGTATTACGGCATTGCAGGCTGTGGCGGCACGGGTGGGAGCTCCCCTGATGCATGATTTTTGTGCTATTTCTCTGTCGGATTTGTTGGTGCCGTGGGAGGTGATTGAAAAGCGTTTGGAATCAGCGGCCCAGGGAGATTTTGTGGTGGCATTATACAACCCGCGTTCGAAGACTCGGACTAAGGGGATTAAGATTGCTTTGGAGATTTTGCGGCGGCATCGTTCGGGGGAGACGCCAGTTGCGATCGCGCGTTCTCTCTACCGCTCAGGTGAATCGGTCCGCTGCCTTACGTTGGAGGAGGTGGATGTGAAGACTATCGATATGCTTACCGTGGTGCTCATTGGCAATTCCCGCACGTTTTTGCATCAGGGGCGCATGATTACGCCCAGGGGTTATAAAGTCTAGGCGTAAGTTCAGCATCTTAAGATTCTTGGGCAAGAACCAAGATACGTTGATACAGCCGGGGGCTGACACGAAAACCAGCTTGGTTGATCAAAGCATCCATAATGGGTTGCACTTGAGAGATAAGGCTTCTTTGCTTGGCAACGAGCAAAATGCCCAGAATACCGATTATGGATAACCCACGTTGAAGGGCTTCTTTCCGTCCCAATCGCTCATCAATTAGTAGATCATCAGCTTGTAGCTCAAGCGCTAACGCTATCGCACTCGCTTCTCCTATATCCAGTCCTCGATCTTGTTGCAGCTGATTGGCGAGTTGAAGATTGTTAAGAGATTGCGTTTGAATCCAGTCCAATTTCAGAATGTCTGAAATGGTTTGATTGCTGGCGGCTGCAAGTTCACTGGCAACGGCCTCTGGAATAATTACGGTTTGGTAAATTGACTTTAGCAGCCAGAGATGATTGACAAGGGCAAGATTGCTGAGGGCAGAGGTATCGCTGACTACGATCATAACCAGCCCCGCTCGCGCAGGTGCTGAACATCTTGCTCAAGGTCTTCTACATCATAGTGAACGCAGATGTCCCGATCTGCCAGTAATTTCTGAAACGGTATAATTTCCATCCCAGCAATTTTGCTGGCGCGACTGAGGGAAATCAGCTCTTGCTGAAATAGTGCGATCGCAATTTCCCGTAGCCAGTCGCTCTGGTTAAAGGTTTCGGCTTGGCTAAGGTTATCAGGTAGGTTCAGGGTAATTTGCATAGGGTTCACCTGTGAATGGAAAATCGTTGAGCCCACATGATTAAGTTTAACCTGTGCCTAAATGGGTGGGGGCTCCTCTGATGCATGATTTTTGTGCTGTCTCCCTGTCTGACTTACTGGTGCCGTGGGAGGTAATTGAACAGCGTTTGGAGGTAGCGGCCCAGGGAGACTTTGTGGTGGCATTGTACAACCCACGTTCGAAGACTCGTACTAAGGGGATTGAGATTGCCCTGGAGATTTTGCGGCGGCATCGTTCGGGGGGAACGCCGGTTGCGATCGCTCGTTCTCTCTACCGTTCAGGCGAATCAGTCCGCTGTCTCACGTTGAAGGAGGTGGATGTGACGACTATCGATATGCTTACTGTGGTGCTTATTGGCAATTCCCGCACGTTTTTGCATCAGGGTCGGATGATTACGCCCAGGGGTTACAAAGTCTAGGATTAAGCTCAGCTGGCTTGTGTCCCTACAGGATTGTCTATTTTTAATCGGGTTTAATGAATTCGGGTGAGGAGCCTATCGGGAAATCATAGAGACTGGCAGGATATGGACAAGGCTAATTGACCTATATAAAGGTTTCCTTGAAGCGGTTTTTGGCGATACTGAACGGGGAGCTGAGTAGCGGCCAATAATTTTTGCATCAAGCTTGAATTGTAAATTCCGTCTGCTCCTGCGTAGGGTTAGACAGCAGGGCCAAAAGCGTTGCCTATGTGCGCCTCAGTTGCTTGCCTTGAGAATATAGGACTTACGCATTGACAGGATAGCAAAGATGTGGGGCGATATAGCTGCGTCTACATGTTCAAGCCATAATCAACGATGCGTCAGCTGTCTAAACCGTCAACCGCCCATTGCAACTGCAGTCTATACACTCTATTTTT
>JBCCJR010000342.1:0-5938 GCA_039045805.1 Cyanobacteria bacterium P01_C01_bin.118 | reverse complement strand
TCGCAGTTCCTGTTCCAGGGCTAACATTAAATCATCCGCATCCTCCTCCTCGACGGACACATCAGCGTTACGCGTAATGCGGAAAGTGTAATAATCCTCAACCACCATGCCGGGAAAAAGAAATGCCAGGTTTTTCCCAATAACCTGCTCCAAAGGCACCGCAGCCCAAATAGTGTTCTGGAATTGTAAGCTACTGGGGAGTTTGATAAAGCGGGGGAGTACTTTTGGGACTTTAATGCGGGCAAACCGGGCCTCTTCAGAGTCAGACTCGCGGACAACAACCGCCAGATTAAGACTCAGGTTTGATATGTAGGGAAAAGGATGACCAGGGTCTACTGCCAACGGTGTGAGTACTGGAAATATTTGTTCTTCAAAGTAGGACTGTAGATACGCAACTTGCTTACTGTTGAGGTCATCGTAGTCAAGAATATGAATGCCATGCTGTTTGAGTTGGTTGCTAACTTGCCCAAAGCAGTCCTGTTGTCTGGCAAATGTAGGCCGGAGTTTATGACTAATAGCTTGTAAATGTTCAACTGGTGTACGACCGTCGGGGGTGCGACGACTCACTTGGGCTTCAATTTGTTTTTTGATGCCCGCCACTCGCACCATAAAGAACTCATCGAGATTATTGCTAAAGATGGCCAGAAACTTGAGCCGCTCTAACATAGGTGTGCGTGGATCTAAGGCTTCATGCAAAACGCGTTCGTTAAACGCTAGCCAGCTGAGTTCTCGGCTGATGTAATAATCAGGTGACTCTAAATTGATTTTGGCTTGAACTACGGTATCGTCTGCAGCGTTAGCGTCGTCGTTGGCAGCCGTTTTTTCGGCATGTTTGTCCAGCATCTTGTGAATACCCCGATCTCTGACTTGCGTACTAAAAAACGTCTTTTTCTCGACCAACCCACCACTCGCCCAATTTCATTAAGTCGTCGTGGATATCTGCTACCTGCTTTGCATAGTCATCTGGTGATAGCTGGTGACGGCGCTCTTGAAGTTTTTTTAGACGTAGCTGGATCAGCAGCCAGGGCTTACTAATGCCGTCAGTCGCTTCGATATATTTGGCTAGCTCAGTACTGTTCATAAATCTGTTGGTTAGAAATGTTTGGAAAACCACAAGGTCAGAAATAGGTGCCTATCTACTTTATTCATGCGTTCACCGGGCAGTTTGCCGATGAGGCATCTGTGATTAGCCCTTAGATGTGAGGCTGCTTCCTTCTTTACCTTACTTAAAAAATAAAAATAATGATGTTATGCCCAAACGTTAGAAATTAATAAACCTGCAGAGAGGCAAGTATAGTGGCTTCTCTCTGCAGGTTTATGTTGGAGTTAATCGCCTGAGGTCTGTTGATGATTCTGCTCAAAGCAGAGGTGAGACCGATTGACTATTGTTTCAGGTGATTGACCCACTCTCGGAGATTGTCGGCGGCCACATCACGACCCCCTAAGCCAAATGCGATCGCAATGGCAACGGCAACGGCTCCCAATAGAAGACCAAAGGCCAGGTTGACAATGCTGGTGGCCACACCCATTTGCTGGAGCGCCATAGCACCGACAAATGCAATGATGGCAATGCGTGCTGACTGAGCCAGGGTGCTAGAAGAGGACATTCCCATACCGTTAATCAGACGGAAAGCCAGGTTGGCTGCATAGAGACCAATGGCAAACACCACAACACCGCTAAGGACGCGGACGGAAACGCCCATAATGTTCTTAACGATTTGGGTTAGAACTGGGAAGTCCAGAATTTCAGTGGCGGTTATGGCACCAAACAGAACAATGCCCACCAAAATGATGACGCCAACAATTTCGGAGGGAGTCTTTTGAGGCGCTTCAACTGCAGGCATGGGCTCACCCTCTGCCAGCACTGCTTCAGGTTCTGCAGGCATTGATAGCTCAGGCAGACCCAAAATGTTTGTGATGTTGTCAAAGCCAATGCCCGATAGCAGACTCACCACCAAATCAGACACAAACTGACCGATAAAGTAGAAGACCGCTAGTACCACCCCTGCAGCCAGTACCTGTGGAATGATAAACAGCACCCGCTCTAACATATCCACCGCAGGACCTGAAATGGCTTCGATATTAAGCTCATTCAGCGCTGCGATCGCAGCTGGGATCAAGATCATCGTGTAGACCAGGACCCCTGCCAAACTAGAGACAGAAACCCCATCACTGGGGCGGGCCGCCAAACCAAACCGAGCGCCAAAGGTATCAGCCCCAGTGGCCATCAAGAGATTAGTGACAATGCCTTTGACAATATTGGCAACCAGCCAACCGATACCAAAAACAATGGCTGCCGTTAATACTTGAGGGATGGCTGACAAGAACTGGTTTAGCAGCTCCTCTACAGGACCCAAAAGACCCGGTAGTTGAAGAGCGCTGAGCACCAAGGGCAGTGCCAGTAGAAAAATAAACCAGTAAATAACATTACCAAGGGTGTCATTGACCTGGAAAGCATTGCCTTCAGAATCAACACCAGTCTGCTCAGCCAGACGCTCATCCAGGTTAAAGCGACCTAGACCGTTAACAACGGCTGACTTGGCCACCTTGGCAATGATCCAGGTAATGAACAGGATCAGACCGGCACCTGCCAAACGAGGAACATACTCAAATACGGTTTGCAACAGCCCGCTAATGGGTTGAGACACCGCATCCAGTTTGAGCGCATTCAAAATGGCGATGATGAAAAAGAGCATCACCACCCAGAAAACGATGCTGCCGATCGTATTTTCTATGGGCACATCCTCACCCAGACCAGCCTTTGCAGCCAGCTGATTGTCCAGGTTAGTTTTGCTAAACACAAACTTGGAAAATGCCTTAGCAATTGTGGCAACTATCAAGCCCACAATTAGCAGCAAAAAAGCCCCAAGCAGCCCAGGCAAAAAGCTACCCAACTGGCTGCCAATGGTATCCGTAAACTGTGTAACCGAGTTTGCAATGGCCAGGTTGAACATCGGGTCCAAACCTAGATTGTCAAACCCAACCACCCCGTGGAGTTGAGTCATTTTAATCCCTATGCCTACTGAACATCTACATGTGCCGAGCACGACACTCAATGTAAGCGCAAATCATGCCTGCCCTTAAGAGTACCGTCTTATATCAATTTTTTTCCCCGGAAGTCTTATAAATAGCAGACTTTGTAATGAAACCCCTGTATTTCTACGTACAACTTTGGACTTTTTGGTTATTTATTTAGCTGTCAAGCCATAATTGGCTGATTTTGAAAGTTTGTGTTCGCACGAATTACGAATCCTGCTCAAATCCCATTTTGGGGCCGCTTTAATTGCAGATTTTCTCTGTACTGATGTCTTAACAGATTACGGAATTAACACTCCCACTGCCTTGTCTGAATATAGGACATTACAGGAGTGGTGTTTCCTTCGTACTCTAGGGTCGCTGACTCAGTGGTTAGATCGGCTTAGGGTATGGCGGCAAAAATAGTCAGCATTCTATGCCGACTTCTTTAGAAAAAAAACCTATGGTTTTAAGTAAAAATACAGACGTGTATCGCTCTATGTAGCATCTATCGGATCAAATCTTTCTAAACTAGCTACCGATACACCCAACTAACAAAGCCGCTATGGGTTTAACCGTAGCGGCTTTTTGTAGAAATAATGAGAATTGTATGTTGACAAAGAAAGCAACAAAACCCTCTAATAAGAGACTGTGTTCTACAGCCCTAAATTCAGCCCCCAGTTAACTTTCTGGGTTGGCGTCATCGGCGGCGGAAACATCCTCAACAACAGCGTCTTCTGTGTCTGTTGTTTCTGGTGCCTCATCTTCTGAGGCCTCGGCTGTTGCTTCTGAGGCCCCGGCTAATGTTTCTGAGGCATCAGCATCAGCTGTTGCTTCGACATCAAGGTCATCCAGAGTGTTTTCTTCGTCAATGTCGAGCTCAGGCACAACGGCAACCGCTGCGATCGCATCGTCTCCGTCTAAACGCTGTAGCTGCACACCAGTGGCCATCCGTGACTGGATAGAAATTGCATCGATCGCCTGACGAATAATAATGCCCCGCTGGGTCACTAACATCAGCTCATCACGGGGACTAACCACCCGCAGGGCCACCAGCTCGTCATTGTCCTTGCGGAACTTCATCCCCACCAAGCCCATGCCAGCTCGGTTTTGCAAACGAAAATTATCCACGGGCACCCGCTTGCCCAAACCTCCAGCCGCAATCACCAACACCCAGGGGCCGCCGTTCTCCTCGACAACAGCGTCCTCTCCGACATCCTCATCCTCGTCGGTAGCCGCCCCAGACGCTGCCACTTGATCGGTGACTGAAGCGGGCAAAATATCCATGCTAATTAACTTATCTCTATCCCGCAGAGACATGGATCTAACTCCGCGAGTAGGCCGCCCCAAGGGGCGCAGCTGAGTGTTATCAGCTCTAAAGTGAATGGTCATGCCCTGCTGAGAGCCAATAATAATGCTATCTTCGGCCCGAGCTAAGCGCACCCACCGCAGCTGGTCTCCTTCCTCCAGAGAGATGGCAATCAGCCCATTGGAGCGAACATTGCTAAACGCCGACAGGGCGGTCTTTTTGATAAAGCCTCCCTGGGTGAGCATCACCAAATAGACATCTTCGGCAAATTCCTGTACCCCCAGCACCGATGTAACTTTCTCTTCGCGGGGGATGGGCAACATTTGCACAATGGGATTACCTCGAGCCACCCGCGACCCTTCAGGAATCTGGTAAGCCCGCAGAGTATAGGCCACCCCTCGATCGGTGAAAAATAACACATGGTCGTGGGTGCAGCAGGTAATGAAATGCTCAATGGCATCATCATCCTTCATCCGGGTTCCCGATTTACCTCGGGTAGCGCGATTTTGAGCTTCAAAGGTGGATACCGGCATGCGCTTGATATAGCCCTGCTCGGTCACCAAAATCACTACCTGCTCATTGGCAATCAGAGAAATATCAGTCAGCTCATCTTCTGCCGCCTCAATTACTGTGCGACGTTCGTCGGCATGGGCCGCTCGCAGCTGCTGTAATTCTTCCTGGATGATGGCGAGAATGCGTTCGCGGCGAGCGAGAATATCCCGCAGGTCTGTAATTTTCTCTAGCAGGGCCTCATGCTCCTGCTGAATCTTGTCGGCTTCTAATGCCGTTAGACGCCGCAGCTGCATTTGTAAAATGGCATCCGCCTGGACAGAGGAGAGCTCGTAGGAGTCCATCAGTTCTTGCTTGGCCGTGGCCACATCCGCCGCATGGCGAATCAGCGCAATCACTGCATCCAGATTATCCAGGGCAATCAGATACCCCTGTAAAATATGGTCTCTCTCTTCAGCCTTCCGCAGCTCGTAACGGGTGCGGCGGGTGATGGTCTCTACCCGAAACTCTAAAAAGACTTCTAGAAACTTATGCAGGGTTAACAGCTGGGGCTCACCGTTGACCAGGGCCAACATGTTGACACCAAAGTTGTTTTGCAGAGGTGTTTGTTTGTAGAGATTGTTGAGCACCACCTTGGGATAGGCGTCCCGCTTGAGTTCGATCACTACGCGCATACCGTCGCGATCGCTCTCGTCTCGAATATCAGAAATGCCATCCAAACGCCGATCGTTGACCATCTCGGCAATCTTTTCAATCAGACCCGCTTTGTTGGTCTGATAGGGCAGTTCGGTGATGATAATGGCTTCCCGGTCAGGCCGTCCGGTATATTCCAGGGTTTCAATGGCGGCAACACCGCGCATGGTTACCGAACCACGACCGGTGAGATAAGCATCTCGAATGCCGTTGCTACCAATGATCAGGGCACCAGTGGGAAAATCAGGCCCATGGACATACTGCATTAACTCCTGACTGGTGATCTCAGGATTTTCAATCAGGGCAATCACCCCGTCCACCAGCTCACCTAAATTGTGGGGGGGAATGTTAGTGGCCATCCCCACTGCGATGCCGGAGGAGCCATTTAACAACAGCTGTGGCACCCGGGCC